>DAOWIC010000009.1 GCA_030641085.1 Calditrichota bacterium | reverse complement strand
TCGTAGATGGCTGCGGCTTCGGCCAAAATCCTGGCCGCCTGTATCAAACCGTGTCCGCCGGCGCCGCTGAGTCTGATACTATATTTGATTGCGCTCCCCTTCCGATTATCGGCAGGGCCGCCGGGTATCGACGTCCCTCCAATGCCAATATAGACAGGCCGGGCGCGGCTGGCAACAATGAAAACAAGACTACAAAAAGGGTTTATGGCCAGCCGACCGCATGGAAAAATCGAATATATGACCGGTGCGGTTGGTTTTTTTGTGGACAATCAGAACTGGAATTGTTATAATGAAAAGAATGGAGGAAGTCTCCATTCAGGTAATAGCTCCCAACATCGACCCGAATCCATCACTGATCCAAGCAAGACGCTGACTTATAGCTGATTGCCTTAATCACAAGCGGCATTATTGCTTTAATCGCCAGATTGTGTAACCAGAGTTCTCCGTCTGGGGAGAATGAGTTCACAACCTTTTTGATATGTGCGCAGCGAAGCAAATACTACATCCTGCCCAGGAGCGGAGGTCGTACATGAAATTCTGGAGAACCCCGTTAGATGTCGACAGGCTTAAGATTCCCAAAGGGGAACTTCATATTATCAAAGAGCGCTGCAAGGGGTGCGGTTTCTGCGTTGAATACTGCCCCAAGGGCGTTTTAGAACTTTCCCCGGAATTCAATTCCAAAGGCTATCATCCCCCGATAGCGGTCAAACCGGACGATTGCGTCAATTGCGACCTGTGCGAGATGCTCTGTCCGGATTTCGCGATTTACTGTGTGCGGGTCGATGAACAGACGAAGGAGGTGGCCAGTTGAAAGCTGATGCGAAGAATGTTCTGACCGGCGCGCATTATCTGGACGGCAATCATGCCTGCGCCGAGGGGGGGATAGCAGCCGGCTGCCGTTTTTTTGCTGGTTATCCGATAACGCCGTCCACGGAGATTGCCGAGCGCATTTCCCAGCGTTTCCCGCTGGTGGGCGGCCTTTTCATCCAGATGGAGGACGAACTGGCCAGTATGGCCGCCATCCTCGGCGCGTCGTGGGGCGGGGTCAAATCGATGAGCTGTACTTCCGGTCCCGGGTTCTCGCTGATGATGGAGAATTTCGGGCTGGGAATTATGACCGAGACGCCCTGTGTGCTGGTCAACGTGCAGCGCGGCGGACCATCGACCGGTCTGCCCACTTTGCCCGGACAGGCCGACATGATGCAGGCGCGGTGGGGCTCGCACGGCGATTACGAGGTGATCGCCCTGGCGCCCGATTCGCCCCAGGAATCATTCGAACTGACCATCCACGCCTTCAATCTCTCCGAGAAATACCGTATGCCGGTGCTGATCATGACCGACGAATGCGTTGGCCACATGACAGAGAAGGTGGTTATTCCGCCTCCGGAGGAGATCGAACTGATCGCCCGCCGTTACACCGAGAAAAAGCCGGATGAAGCCTTGCCGTTTGAACTGACCGATGATCTGATATCACCCATGCTGCCGGTCGGCAAGGGATACAAGTTTCATGTGACCGGACTGACCCACGACGAGCGCGGGTATCCGGTGATCAACGCCGAGGCGCAGGAAAAGAATGTTGTTCGTCTAATGGACAAAGTCAACAAGCACGCCGACGATATCATCTGGCTGGAGGAATCGGATGTCGAGGATGCTGAGGTGGTCATCATAGCTTACGGCATCTCCTCGCGCGTTGTGAAGCCGGCCATCGCCAGAGCCCAGAAAGAGGGCATCAAGGTCGGCGAGGTGAAAATGGTCACTGTATGGCCGTTTCCGGAAAAGCGCGTGAAAGAATTGGCCTCCAAAGTGAAGGCCTTGATCATGGTCGAGATGAACTACGGCCAGGTCTTCCTCGAGATGGACCGTATCGTGGGCGGAAAGTGCGCCACCTACCTTGCCGGACACGCCGGGGGGACAGTTCACAAGCCCGATGATGTTTACCGGATCATAAAGGAGGCCGTGAAATGACAGTAGAAACCAGACAGCCGCCCAAAGAAGAGCATCCGATGGAGAAGCTTCTCCGGATGGATCGCATTCCGCATATTTGGTGTTCGACCTGCGGGCTGGGAACAACGGTCACGGCACTGGCTACGGCTCTGGCTCAACTCGAGCTTGATCTGGACAAGGTCGCCGTGGTCTCCGGGATCGGGTGTACCGGTCGTGTTGCGGGTTACATGAAGCTCGATTCGTTTCACACCACTCATGGTCGGGCGATCCCGTTCGCGCTCGGGCTGCACATCGCGCGTCCCGATATGAAAGTGATAGTCCTGTCCGGCGATGGCGACCTGATCTCGATCGGCGGCAATCATTTTATTCATACCGCCCGTCGCAATGTCGATATCACGGTTATTTGTGTGAATAATTTCATCTATGCCATGACCGGCGGGCAGGTGGCCCCGACCACGCCGATAACAGCGCGCGCGGCCACGGCACCGCATGGCAACTTTGAGCATCCGTTCAACCTGCCGATTCTGGCGGCCTCCTCGGGGGCGACCTATGTCGCCCGCTGGACGGCGCTTCATGTGCGTCGCCTGACTGAGGCGATCAAGGACGCCATCACCAAACCGGGTTTTTCCTTTGTCGAGGTAATCGCGCCCTGTTCAACGCTCTATGCGCGGCTTAATCGGCTGGGGTCCGGGCTTGATCTGATGAAATTCTATCACGACAACAGCATAATTCGTCACGGTGCCGACATGAATGAGGTCGATATCGACTTCCAGTCCAAAATCGTGGTGGGCAAGTTTGTCGATATCGAAAAACCGACCTACCTCGATTGCATCAACGACGGCTACAAGCGCGTATTCGGCAACAGGTATCAACCCTACGGAGGCGCGAATGGCGACCACTGAAATCAGAATAACCGGATTCGGCGGCCAGGGTGTGATTCTCTGCGGCCATATCATCGGTAAAGCCGCCGCCATATATAACGATCAGCACGCCACGCTCACCCAGAGCTTCGGGCCGGAGGCGCGCGGCAGCGCCTGCTCCGCCCAGGTGGTTGTCTCCACCGAGCGCGTGCTGTATCCGTATGTGACGTCACCCCACATACTGCTGGCCATGTCCAACGACGGCTACAACACCCACAAGCGCCATATGGCCGAAGGGAGCATCCTTGTCTGCGAAAAGGACCTGGTCAAGCCGGACAAGCGCGGGAAAGAGGGCGAGGTGTTTGCTGTCCCGGCCACGCGCATTGCCGAAGAACTGGGACGCAAGATTGTTTTGAATATCGTCATGCTCGGCTTTTTCGCGGCGGTCACAGATTTGATGCCCATGGAGGCACTGCGCCAGTCAGTTGAAAGCTCGGTCCCGACGGGCACTGAGGAGTTGAACCTCAAGGCTTTTGACCGGGGTTACGAATACGGCGTAGCGCTGAAGGAGAAGACCGAAATACAGGTTTGATGTAAGACTGATACAGCAACGGACCGTTTGCACAGGAGAGGGCGATGGCCCCACGACTCAGCAAAGGTTCCGGGGTTCTGGTGATTGGCGGCGGTATTGCCGGTATCCAGGCGGCGCTTGATCTGGCAGCGTCGCGGGTTAAGGTATACCTGGTGGAAAAAGCGCCCTCGCTGGGCGGCAGGATGGCCCAGCTTGACAAGACCTTTCCCACCATGGACTGCGCCATATGAATCCTGGGTCCCCGGATGATGGATGCCGGTCGGCATCCTTTGATTGACGTTCTAACCAACTCGGAGCTGGTGCACCTTGAGGGTGAAGCGCACAATTTTACCGCCACCATCAGGCGCCATCCCCGCTATGTGAGTGAGGATCTATGCACCGGCTGCGGCCAGTGTGCCGACGATTGCCCGGTGGTTGTGCCCAACGAATTTGAAGTCGGTATGGGCGCCCGCAAGGCGATCTACTCGCCCTTCGCCCAGGCTGTTCCCAACAGTTATATCATCGATCGCGAGAACTGCCTCAACGATGATTTCCTCGTGTGCAACAATTGCTACAAAAGCTGCGACCGCGACGCTATCAACTACGACGATCGCGGCGAGGATATCCAGGTTCGGGTCGGGTCGGTGATTGCCGCCACAGGCTTCGATGTCTACAACGCTACGGCCATCCCCAGCTACGGCTACGGGCGGTTTGACAATGTCCTGACCAATATGGAACTGGAGCGAGTGCTGAATGCGACCGGGCCGACCCGGGGGCATATTGTCCGGCCCTCGGATCACAAGGTGCCGAAGAAGATAGCCTTCATCCAGTGTGTCGGTTCCCGTGGAGAAGGGGGCGAAGCCGGTTGCCAGTACTGTTCCCGTTATTGCTGCATGAATGCGGTCAAGGACTGCCTGCTGGTCAAACAGCATGAACCGGATATCGAAGAACTGCTGATCTATTACATAGATATGCGTGCCGCCGGCAAAGGTTTTGAGGAGTTTTACCAGCGTTCTCTTGGCCAGCCGGAATTGAAATATGTCCGCGGTCGACCGTCGAAGATTCTCGAGGACCCCGACTCAAAGGACCTGATCGTTTATGTCGAGGATGGCGAGACCGGGCAACTCAGTCGCACCCGGGTGGACATGGCGGTACTTTCGACCGGCGCCCAGGCATCATGCTCCAATCCAAAACTGGCCGAGGTGCTGGGCCTTGATCTGGACGAGAATGGCTTTTTCAAGGTTGAAAGCCGATGGGGTTCGCCGCTTCACACCGAACGGGAGGGAATCTATCTGTGCGGCTGCGCGGCGGGGATAAATGATGTTTCCGATTCGGTGGCGCAGGCATCCGGTGCGGCGGCCGAGGCGGAGAAATTCGTTGTTAAGCATCGCGTTGAGGAAAAAGAGGAAGAGAAGAAGGAACTTGACGTCTCCGGGCCACCCCGGGTTGGCGTCTTCCTGTGCCATTGCGGGATCAACATCGCCGGTGTGCTCGACATTGACGCACTGGAAAAATACGCCCGGACGATTCCCGATGTAGCCTACGTTGAGAACAATCTCTTTCTCTGCTCCGATGAGGGGCAGCGATTGATTCAGGATAAGGTCCTGGAGAATAAGCTGAACCGGGTGGTTGTGGCTGCGTGTACGCCGCGTACCCATGAGCCGGTTTTCCAGGAGAATATCGAAGAGATCGGCCTCAACCCGTATCTGTTCGAGATGGTTAATGTCCGCGACCAGTGCTCATGGGTGCACACCAACGTCGCCGATGTTGCGACGGAAAAGGCCAGAGATCTGATTCTCATGGGAGTCGCCCGGGCGCGGCACCTCCAGCCGCTTTATCGCCAGAGTATTCCGATTCAGACCAGCGTGCTGGTGGTGGGTGGCGGTGTGGCCGGTATGAGCGCCGCGCTGCTGCTCGAGGCGCAGGGTTTCAAGGTCTACCTGATCGATAAAGCCGGGCGGCTGGGCGGGCGGTTGAATAACCTGACTCGCGTATATCCGGCCAACCTGCTGGCGGTCGAGTTGGCCCGCACTATGGTGGACAAGGTGCACGACAGCCGGATCGAAGCGATGGCCTCGACCGAGATAACCTCGATCGGCGGCTTTATCGGTAATTTCGATGTTGCTACAACTAACGGCAATTTCAAGGTCGGGTCAATTATTGTCGCCACCGGCGCCGATATCCATGTGCCCGACGGTGCGTTCGGTTTTGGCCGGTACGAAAACGTGATGACCAACCAGCAGCTTGAAGATATACTCGTAGCCGCACGCGGGAAAATAGCCATCGAAGGGAAACGACCGAAAAACATCGTCTTTGTCCAGTGCGTCGGATCGCGTGACCCGGAAAATAATCCGGCCTGCTCACGCTATTGCTGTCCGACCACGATCAAGCAGGCGATTCGACTGCGCGAAAACAATGTCAACGTGATCGTCCTGCACCGTGACATGCGTACCGTCGGAGCGAAATCGGAGGAGCACTATCGCCACGCTCGCTCGCTCGGAGTGAAGTTTATCCGGTACACGCCGGAACGCTTGCCGCAGATAATCGGCAGCGGCAACCGCGCCAAAGGTGTGGAACTGGTTGAACTGGCGCTCAAACGGACGCTCGAGATCGACGCCGATTATATCGTGCTCGCGGCCGGGATGGTGCCGGATAAGGCCAGTACTTCGCACCTTCAGGAGATACTCAAACTGCCGCTGGGTGCCGACGGATTTTTCAGCGAGCGGCACGCCAAGCTCGGCCCGGTAGAGACAACCACCGGCGGTGTTTTTGTGGTTGGCTGCGCCAGCGGGCCGAAAGATATCGCCGACTCAATCGCGCAGGGGGCGGCCGCGGCGGCCAAGGTGGCCTCCATTGTCTCACGCGATCGGGTGGCCCTCGATCCCACCACCTGTATCGTCGAAGAATCGCTCTGCCGCGCCTGCGGTCAGTGTGTTGAGATATGCCAGTATCACGCACCGTCGCTGGTGGAGGCTGTTTCCGGACTGATGGTGGCGAAGATCAACCAGGCCCTGTGCATGGGCTGTGGTACCTGTGCCAGTTGGTGCCCGACCGGCGCGGTGACGGCGCTGCACTTCACCGACGACCAGATAAACTCGATGATGGACGCCCTCCTGGCGCAGGAGGCGTAGAGAGATGGCGACGACCAAGACAAGAAAGAAGAAAAAGACCGGCAACGGTGAATTCGTCCCGAACATCGTAGCTTTTGCCTGCAACTGGTGCAGTTACGCCGGAGCCGATACGGCCGGTGTCAACCGGGTGCAGTATTCGCCCAATTTTAGGGTGATTCGAACCATGTGTTCCGGACGAGTCGCCCCGGCCCATGTTCTCAAGGCGCTCAAGATGGGTGCCGACGGGGTGCTGGTTTCCGGATGCCACTTCGGCGACTGCCATTACATCTTCGGTAACTATAAAGCGGCCGAGCAGTTCGAGCGGACCAAAGCGCTGGTGAAAACGCTCGGATTTGATGAACGGCGTATTCGACTGGAATGGGTCTCGGCCGCCGAAGGCGAGCGGTGGGGACAGGTGATCGACGAATTTGTGGCGCAGGTGACCGAACTCGGTCCCAGCCCGTTAAACGGCAAGCCCAAGGTGAAGAAATAGAGTCATATGGATAAGAGTGCTGAACAACTGAAGCAGAGCCGCGCCTTTCTTTGTCTCGAATGCGGCAAGTGTACAGCAG
>DAOWIC010000323.1 GCA_030641085.1 Calditrichota bacterium | reverse complement strand
CCGCCTCCGATCCTGACGCCACTATCCCGGCTCTGTCCGCCACCGGATTGCCCACCGGCGCGACGCTTACTGATAACCTTGACGGTACGGGTACATTTGACTGGACGCCGGACTTCACCCAGGCCGGTCCTTATGATGTCACCTTCACGGCCAGTGATGGCACACTGATAGATGATGAGATCGTCACGATCACAGTCAATGAGTCCGGCAACCAGGCCCCGGTGCTGGTGGATATCGGCGCTCAGGCGACCACCGAAAACGTGCTGCTGACCTTCGTTATAACGGCCTCTGATCCAGATGCCACTATCCCGGCGCTTACCGCTACCGGCCTTCCCACCGGCGCGACCTTTGTCGATAACGCCGATGGCACCGGTACGTTCGACTGGACGCCGGGCTTCACGCAGGCCGGAACCTACGACATAACTTTCACAGCCGATGACGGTTCTCTCACGACCGACCTGATTGTTCCTGTCACGGTCAACGAGGCCGGTAACCAGTTGCCGGTTCTGGCGGCGATTGGACCGCAAAGCACGTCCGAAGGTGTCCAGTTGCTTATCAGCCTTTCGGCTACCGACCTGGACAACACGCCGTCGTTCAGTACTTCCACGCTCCCGCTCGGGGCGGTCCTGGTCGACAACGGCGACGCCACAGGCGAATTTGATTGGACGCCCGACTTCACTCAGGCCGGTACTCACGACATCATGTTCTACGCTACCGATGGTGTTGACACCGATAGCGAACTGGTTACGATCACGGTGAGTGAGTCCGGTAACCAGCCGCCGGTTCTGGCCGCAATCGGCGACCAGGTAGCGTACGAAAACACGCTGCTGTCTTTCGTCGTCACGGCTACCGATCCGGAGGGCTCCATTCCGACCCTTGCCGCTACCGGCCTTCCCGTCGGCGCGACCTTTGTCGACAATACCGACGGTACCGGTACTTTTGACTGGACCCCCACTTTCGCCCAGCGCGGTGCCTATTCGGTCACTTTTGTCGCCACCGACGGCGACCTGGCATCCGACAGCGAAGTGGTTCTCATAACGGTTACCGATGTCAACCAGCCGCCGGTTCTGGCGGCGATTGGCGACCGGTCGATAGTGGGACAAAAGATTCTCTCGATTGACATTTCGGCCACCGATCCCGATGGCGGTACGCCCGCGCTGTATGCCACTGCTATTCCCACCGGGGCGACCTTTACCGATAATGGCGACGGCACCGGTAATTTTTACTGGATGCCCGAATACGGTCAAGCCGGCGCCTACATCGTCACTT
The DNA here is from genome assembly GCA_030641085.1 of Calditrichota bacterium. Classification (GTDB taxonomy): domain Bacteria; phylum Zixibacteria; class MSB-5A5; order GN15; family FEB-12; genus DAOWIC01. The sequence continues at coordinate 28,655 of DAOWIC010000323.1, read as the reverse complement.
TTGGTGCCGATGATGGGACTGATACGGCCGAAGAGGTGGTCACGATAACGGTTGTGACGGGGAATCTGCCCCCGGTTTTGGCCTATGTCGGCCCGCAGACGACGGTCGAAGGTGATACACTGGTGATTGATATTTCCGCTATCGATCCGGACGGAGGCCCGCCGATGCTGATAGCCGAGAGAATGCCCGATACTTCTTTATTCCTCGAGTTCGTTGATAACGGTGACGGCACCGGTCGCTTCCGGTTCACTCCCGGATATATCCAGGCCGGGCTGACCAGCGTGACTTTCCGGGCTTACGACGGAATGGATGATGACAAGGAAATCGTCCTGATACAGGTCTACGACGGTGGCAACCAGCCGCCGATCTTCGACTCGATTCCCAGCCCCCTGGTAACCGAGGGCGAGACTCTTACCGGCGGTCTCACCGCTCACGATCCCGACACGCTGTCGATCTCCTATACGGTCGACGAGTCGATTGTGTCCCTGCCGGAGAATTTCACGCTGGAAGATGGTGGCGACGGTGTGGCTTACTACACCTTCACGCCGGGCTACACCCAGGCCGGTATGTACGACATCTATGTTGTTGCCAGCGACGGTGTCATGGCCGATACAATAGTGATGACAATTTCTGTCCTTGATGCCGGCAACCAGTCACCGGTCCTCGACCCGATTCCAGCTTACTCCGTTCGAGAACTCCAGAATCTGACCTTCGGAGTCTCGGCCAGTGATCCGGATGAGGACTTCCCTCCGAGATTTACGGCCGAGCTTCCCGGCACGGCCGGCTTGACCGACCTCGGTGACGGCACCGGCTTCTTTAGCTGGACTCCGGGCGCATTCGACGCCGGTGACTGGGAAATCCTGATTACCGCTCTGGATGCCAATGATGATGCGTTGTTTGACACTCAGACGGTGTTTATCACGGTCCTGGATACCAATCGGGCGCCGAGCTACTTCACGCCGGTGAGTTCAGTCAGCATGAACGAAGGTGAAACGCTCGAGTACCTGATATACGCCTGGGATGTCGATTCAACCCTGCCGGGCATAGCCGTGGTCTACGGCGATTCAGAGCCGCTGCCGCCGAATATGTCGTTTTCGATAGTCAATAGTGGCGATACGATGACGATCGGCACGTTGATCTTCAACCCGGACTTCACTCAGGGCACCGCCCCGGTGCCTAACCTGTACGAGTTCAGGGTTCAGGCGATTGACCAAGCCGATCCGGAGTTGACCTCGCCCCTTTCGGAGCCGAAATCGATTATGGTCTATGACTATAACCCGCCGCCGACGCTGGAATTTTCGCCCAGCTCCGGACCGTTCAATATCGCCGAGGGTGGTACCCTGTTCTTCACTGTGGCCGCCACTGATATCAACGGTACGGTAGCAAGTCTGACGGCCGAAAATCTGCCGTTGAATGCGACTTTCACCGGTTCGAACACCGTGAAAACACTCCAGTTCAACCCGGATTACACTCAGGCCGGCACCTATTCGATCGACATTGTTGCGGTCGATGACGAAGGCGCCTCCACCACAGTCACGGTGATCGTCAATGTGGGCGAAGCCGGCAACCAGCGGCCCAGCTTTACAACCGAGGTTGATCCGGACGTTGATGTCTTTGTCGGCACCGGACTGGAGCTGCACCTGGTAGCCGACGATCCCGAGGCCGAGCCTGTAACCTTAAGTGTTACACCGGAGTTACCGGAGTTCTTCTTTGTCGATTCCGGAAACGGTGCGGCCAGCTTCAGCTACTACCCGGATGTGACTCTGGACGGTACAACGGAGGTGGTCTCGTTTGTCGTCACCGACGTAGGCGGTGCTGCTGACACGATTGCGACCACCCTCCACGTGCGATCGATGCTGCGCGGCGACGCTGATGCCGACGAAGTCTATACCATGAACGATATTGTCTACATAATTGGTTTCCTTTTCCGCGAGGGCGAGGAGCCAAGTCCGCCCGATGCGGGTGATGTCGACCGCAGTGGCACAATCAATGTTGCCGATGTCGCATATCTTATCAACTATATGTATCGTTCCGGGCCTCGGCCGCCGCAGTAATTGCGATTTCTTACCGGATTTCCAATGCGATTGAGGTCGCCCAAAACGGGCGGCCTCTTTGCTTTTCTGCTGTTCAATAATCGGCCAAAATAGCTTGACAAGAATAGGTTGCGTACTTATATATATACTAGTCTTGCTGATGTGGGAGCAGGGCTAAATGACTGATATGTCTTACACATTTCTCGCTTAGTGAAACTCAAGTGTTCATTAAGTATCGTGTTGTAACAGCATGATTTTTTTTTCGATTAGGTAACGAAGGACATTAGCGAATTAGTTGTAAAGCACTTACTTCAGTTTTATTCACAATGGACAGAACCCATGACATTTTGTGTTCGGGAAGGGAGGTGGATTCATAGCAGAGTAACTTTCATGATTGCCAACGCCTTTTTATCCAAAGGGGCGTCTGGAGTGCGGTCTGCTTTTTGCAGAGAGATCGCACGCATGTTTTTCTTGAATTGAGGACTAAGTTGGGAACTTTTTAAACCTCGAAAGGAGCGATGGATGATAAGGAGATTTTCTTCACTACTAATCCTCTCCTTGTTGCTGGTAAGTCTGCTGGCCTTGACCGCCATGGCTGCCAGATCCCCGGTAATTGTTAAAAATTCTGATCGAGCAATCATCGATAGATCGGTGGTATACTCCTTCCCGAATGAACACAGTTTTACCGTGGGCGCTGGTGCCCTGCCGTCAGTCGGCGTGTCTTATGACTATGACAAAAGCCCGGACAAAGCGTCACCGGGTAAGACAGTCGGTACCACCTGGTATGACTATCAGCACAATGGAACGATCGGCCGTATGGTTGCTTGGGGCCCCCACCCACCGAATCCGGCTTGGGAAACCAGCGCCGCGTGGATTCAGTTCTCGTGGATGTATTTGCCCCTGCCGACCTTCACCGCTCGTGCCTATGGCTATAACTACTACAACATCGCCGGTGGCGCTTTCGCTACCGCACCCATTATCGTGCAGAGTGGTGACGAATATGCCGGTTACGTCGGCCTTGATGTCGATAAAAGTGGCCGTGCCATCATCGGCGGTCACAACCAGACCGGTGATGACCACTATGAGCCGCACCTGTACCGTGACTGGGAGCCCGGCTACGGTGCTTTCGACTTTGGCGAGACGGAGAGAGTCCCGGACGAACTCGCTGGATACTATCAATCCAATGATGCTGACGAGTGCATCTGGCCGAAATTCCGGCTGCAGGAAGGTACCGATACGGTCCTTCACGTGTTCTCTCAGATATCCGAAGCCAACGCCGCCGATCCGCAGGCGGTTTATTACTTCCGGCTGGTGAATCCCTTCCAGGGCCTGTTCCCGAACAGTGCCTGGGATGACCCGCCGTATTGTGTCGACACGATCTATGACATATCGCAAGACATCGCCGCCTCCAGAACCACCGACAAGGTGGCTCTGGTCTGGGGGGCCAACCTCCCCAATCCGGGTGACTGTGATACCTGCTCGGGTACGTCAACTATCCACGTTCAGTGGGATAACGACGTATTATATCAGATCTCTGACGACCAGGGTCAAACCTGGAACCCGAGAGTCAACCTGACCAAAATGGTCGACGGTGAAACCGGCTACCGTCTCTATACCGATCTGTCGTGTATGATTGATTCCGACGACGATCTCCACATCCTGTGGTTCGGTACTTACTGGCCGGCCGATGCCGCGACTGAAGGCTGGCTGCCTGAAGGCCGTCTGTTCCACTGGTCGGAAGCTTTCGACGATGTAGCCAACCCGGCTCCCCTTATCCGTACCGTTCAAGACGCGGTGTGGGGCGCCCTGTGGGATGACATTGAATGCTGGTCTGGCGCGTGGAATGGTAACATCGCCAAAATGCAGGTCTCGGAATGTAACGGCAGACTGTATGCCCTCTGGGTACAGTTCCTGGATCCGGTACACGGCGTCTTTGATGACTGTGCCGCCCGTTACAACGAGGCTCCGTCCGGCGCCGCCAACGGTGATCTTTGGATCTCCGTCTCGGAAGACGACGGTCTGACCTGGGATGAAGCCCGTAACGTCACTAACACCTACTCCAAGGACTGTGACATTGCGGGTGGCGGCGAGCCATGTATGTCCGAAAACTGGCCGTCGATGTCCCGTTTCGGTCGTCCTAATCAAACTGACGACGACTGGTCCAACGCTGAGGTCGTCGACCCGTCCGGTACATTCACCGGCGCTGTCGGCGAATACTACCTCGAGGTTCAGTACATTATGGACCCCGATGCCGGTGGTATTGTACAGGATGAAGGCACCTGGCAGGAAGCCGACGTGAACTGGTTCCGTCTGGCTTGTGTCGAAGCTATCCCGAACCCGAAACTGGTTCCGTCCTGGGCTCAGGTTGCTGACCCGACTTGGACCAGGCCGGGTATTCAGCTTGATACGCCTCTGGTTATCGAAAACACCGGTAACGTTGGCCTGACTTATTCGGTCGTCGTCGAAGAAGACAACGGTCCGACCGGCTGGCTCGGTCACATGGGCTTCACCGGCGCCGTTCCGTCCGGATTCGGCAACCTTGAGACCGGTATTGTAACGCTCAACACCGGTGGCGTTCAGACCAAGGCGATTCCGGAAGTTCTGACCGGTCGCCTGATCTTCAGTAGCAACGCTCCCTCCAGCCCGAACGTGCTTGAGGTCAGCCTCATTGTGGCTGACACTCTGCATCGTCCGGCCTTTGATACGATCACGACCACCTGTCTCGGTCTGGTTGTCGCCACCAACGGTAACTGTGGTAACGAGGGCACGAAGCGATATGGCATGGACTTCGTGAATGCCGGCGACTGCGATACAACCGCAACGCCGTACCTGTACGACGGTTCACCGGTTATCGGTTGGATTGAGGAATTGGCCGAGCCGGAAGGCGCCAACACTCATGACACCGTATTCAACTGGTCGATCTTTGATGATGGCTTCACCGATGATGCAGGCTTCCGCCCGCTCGGTGGTCATCTCAACGCGACATACTGTGACCCGACTTTTCAGGTCTTCCAGTCCGGCACCTTCGTGACTCACGACTCTGCCATTGGTCTCGAGCGTATCTGGGTGGCTCCGCAGGATGCCATCGATTGTGACTTCATTATCCAGGTTCTTAAAGTATGGTCCTATGACGGCGGCACGCACGCCGACCTGACCATCGGTGAGGCGATTGACTGGGATGTCCCGGGCGACTCCTCCAAGAACGATCCTGGTATTGATGACACTCGTAACCTGATTTACCAGCAGGGTACCGAGCTGAATCTTGAAAGTGACACTCTTCAGGATGACTGTGTCGAGGCCAATAACCGCTGGGCCGGTCTGGCCTTCCTCGAGCAGCACATGAACGGCTCGTTGCTCTCACCGGGTGGCAATGTCCCATACTCGGCCTATTGCAACAACAATGACTCCTTCGTTTATCCCGCTAGTGGATTTGTGCCGGCCCAGCTTTGGCGCTTCATGCACACTTCCGGCTTCTGGGTAACCGAACAGGTCGAGCGCGACCTTCACTCGGTCATGTGTTACACGCCACAGATCACCATCGGCCCGACCGATGTCTACTCAGCCTTCACTGTTATGGTGACGGTTGAGGATGGTACTATTACCGATCTGGCCGGTGTTGTCGACCGAGGAATCGCCTGGTACGAAGACTTTACTGCCAAGAAGGATATGTTGACCCTTCTGGCTGATACCGACGGTGACTGTATTATCGACGCCTGCGATAACGCTCCGAACGTCCCCAACCCGGATCAGGGTGACGTTGATGAAGACGGTACCGCGGACGTTCTCGATGATGATATCGACGGCGACGGTATCCTGAACGCCTCCGATGGTTGCCCGTATGTCTACGACGACGGCACCGACACTGACGGGGACGGCGTTCCGGATGCGTGCGATGCCTGCCTAGGCTTCAGCGACTCAGACGACGTTGACGGCGACGGTGTTCCGGATGGCTGTGACAACTGTGTAACTACGGCTAACCACAACCAGTCCGACTTCGATAACGATGGAGTAGGTAACGCCTGTGATAACTGCCCGACTGCTGCCAACAGCAACCAGGCGGATATGGACGAAGATGGTGAAGGCGATGCCTGTGACACCGATATCGATGGCGACGGCGTCCTGAACGATGTCGATAACTGCCCGTATGTCTGGAATCCGGGTCAGGAAGACAGTGACGGCGACGGCGTCGGTGACGCCTGTGGTTCCTGCTGCAACAACCGTGGTGACTTCGACCATAACGATCGTGTCGACGTCCAAGACGTTGTGGCATGGGTAAACTGGGCCTTTAAGGGTAATCCGGTACATCCGGGTTGCCAAGAAGGTGAAGAGGGTGCCTATTTCTATCCCGAGTGCGATATGGATGACTCCGGACGTGTCGATGTTGCTGACATCGTCTACTGGGTCAGCTGGTCATTCGGAGGTGGTGATGATCCGGTCTGGTGCCCGGGTGAGGTTCACTAGAAATAATTATCGATAGTACGGAATCGACAGATTCCTTTCGATAACAGAAACAGAAGCCACCCCCGACGATTTCGGGGGTGGCTTTTTTTTCTTGGACTATTTCCATAACCATATTATATTTACTTCATAGCCCGGACTTGAATCGCCCTTGATAAACAGGTTCTGACTAAAACCCATTACCTCACAGAAGTTCACAGGAGGCCGTCTTTTACGCAAAAGGCTGCACTTTGGGAACATTGTCGGACGGTAAGTAGCTGGTGCTTAACGTCTTATATAAGCAGGCAAATTGTGTAAACTCGGCACGACGTTTGTTGTTATACCTTATACTGATTGCACATTCTGAGCAGACTAAACGCATTATTTGATAGGGGCTAAGGAGTGAATACGATGAGAAAGAGGGTTCCCGGTGCTGTCACCATGGTCGCCATCATGCTGGCACTGTTGGTTCTGACCACTACCTCAAACGCAAGAATTTATCCCGGCGACGATCAAGGTAAGCCGGAACCGTTTATTATCAAGGGTGTGGTTTCTGTACGCTTTGAAGACGATGTCGACCTGCGATCAGTCGAGAAAAGCTTCGACAAAGTCCGCTTCGGACTGGCCAGTCTGGACGCCGTGCTGGACCAGGTTAAGGTGTACGACGCCACGAAGATATTCCCGTGGCGAACCGAAAAGCCGCCGGTCAACTCCGGCATGCACGATCTAACCCGTTGGTACCAGTTCAAGTTCGATGAGACACAGAATGTGTCCGACGTGGTCGATGCCCTGCTGCAAAACCCCAATATCAGAACCGCCGAGGCGGTCTGGGCGCAACCGGTGGAGGCGGAGCCCAACGATCCGGAATGGGGCTCGCAGTGGGCGATGAACTACCCCTCCACACCCGATCCGCTGTTTTATGACGCCTGGGATATCGAAACCGGCTCCGACTCGATCAAAATTGCTATGACCGACACCGGCGTTAATTACCTGCACCGCGATCTGATCCAGAATATCTGGGTCAATCCGGGTGAGGATCTCGACGGCGACGGAATTGTTTACGACGAAGACGATCTGGACGGCATTGACAACGATGGCAACGGCGTCATTGACGATTTGATTGGCTACGACTTCCTCAGCGGCCTCGGCTCGGTCTGGCCGGGTGAGGACGGCGGTGTTCGCGATTCTGATCCGAACGATTTTAACGGTCACGGCACTCACTGTGCCGGCATTACCGCCGCGGCCAATAACAACGGTCTGGACGTAACCGGTGTGGCTGGTGGCTGGTACGGCGGCCACCGCTCTTTTGCCGGCGCCAAAATAATATGCCTGAGAATCGGCGGTACGGCCGATGACGGCCACGGCTACGTAAATCCAAGCGATGCGGCGGCGGCCATCGATTACGCCGCAATGATGGGCGCCCATGTCGTCAACTGCAGTTGGGGTGGCAGTTCGGCCCAGTCGGCGGCCATCGACAATGCTGTCGCGGCCGGCATGACTATCTGCCACGCGGCGGGCAACGACGATAATGAGTATCCCGACTTTTTGGATACCCGACCGGGGGGGGATGTCCTCTCGATAGCGTCGACCGGACCTTACTCCGATGCGAAATCCGGCTTTTCCAATTACGGCGACTGGATTGATGTCTCGGCACCCGGCTCCTCAATTCTTTCGACCTATTCCGACGAATATGTGCCCATGACCGCCTCGCTCAGCGGCACCTCGATGGCATCGCCGATGGTAGCCGGGCTGGCGGCGCTGATTCGCTCGCACATGCCGTCGCTGAACCGTGACCAGATAGACTCGATTATTGTTAATTCGGCCGACTATGATGCCCTGTACAACGCCAACCCGATCGATTTACGCAATCTGCTCGGCTCAGGCCGTATCGACGCCTACCAGGCGCTGATCAACTTGCCCAACGCCAAGTTCACGGCCGACGTAACCGACGGCCCGGTGCCGCTGACGGTGCAGTTTACCGATCTCTCCCCGAACTCGCCCACCGCCTGGGAATGGAGTTTCGGCAACGGTGACGGCTCCATAGAGCAGAACCCGCAGTATACATTTAATGATGTTGGTGTCTATACGGTCTCCCTGAAAGTCGACGAAGGCAACCCGCTGGGATGGGGCGAAGAGTACCTGAAAAACTATGTTTGGGTGCAGGGAGATACCTGCATTATGGATTCGGTGGAAGCCTCCAAGGGCAAGAGCGTGGCGGTGCCGGTTTATCTCAGGAACACGGTGCTGGTGAAAGAGATTCAGTTCGCCTTCACTTACGCCAACGACAATGGCATCACCTACGACAGCTTTTCGGTGGAAGGCCTGCGCACTGAGTATTTCGAATCAATCACCAAAAACGCCGCCGATCCGTGGCACTATGGTGTGTCGATCCTCATGAAAACCAACACTTCCGGCGGCTCCACCTATCTAACCCCGGGTGACGGCCCGATTTTGAACCTTTACTTCACCGCTCCCCGGGAATCCGACCCGGAGATCGTGAGCATTATCGATACCGCCACCGTTTCGGGCAAAAACCCTCGTATGACCACGATTCTGGGCAACTATTTTCCGATTTTCACGCCGGGTAAAATCAGTATTGGACCGTGCGCTCACGGCGATGCCGATTGTAACGGCCAGATTAATGTGGCCGATCTGGTACTTCTGGTGAATTACGCCTTTAACGAAGGCCCGGCGCCCGATCCGATCGGCGGCGACGTGGACGGAAGTGGCCAGATTGACGTGGCCGATCTGGTCTACCTGGTGAATTATGCGTTTAACGAAGGCCCGGCACCGCCGTCTATGTAACTGGAGAGCAATTGTTGCGTCGGGCCGCCGAATGCGGCCCGACGCGCCTGTTAAATATTGTATGCGGCTATTATTCTTATTGACTCCGATAACTCATGGCCGTATTTTGAGAATGGATTATTGCATGAGTGGAACAAAAAACAGTAGCTTCCACGTACTTACGGGAGGTGGCCTTATAAGTATTTGATAAATAGATCTGTTAATTATTCGATCCTTGGGATGGAAAAATCTGATGTATGGAGGCATAGGTTAAAATGAAAGTTAAGCTGTCAATTCTCACCGTTATCCTGCTTGTTTGCTCGTTCAGCATGGCATTCGGGCAGGGCATCACCCTGGAAAGAACCGAAGGTCTGGTAGATGGTACGACCGATCGCATCATTGCCGATGGTTCGACGACCATTACGTTCGTCCTGCGTTTTACCAACGACGCTGATCTCATTGAAGGTATGGCCAACGGTTTCAAGGTTTACTCCGACGATGGCGCCACCTGGACCGAGACGTTTGCCGACACGGTTAGCTGGGGCTGGACCGGTTACAATCTAAACTTAGTCCCCCCGGACTGGGGCTTCCTTGATACTTACGGAATTACCTTGTCCGACGTTGACGGCATGCTTGTCGATACGGTCGGTTACGGCGGCGCAATCATGTCGAACTGTTCAGGTGTTCCCGCGAACTTCGACGAAGAATCCTACCTGATCACCATCGGCCCGATCGCGACCACCGACCACGGCAGGACCATCTGCCTTGACACCTGCTTCTACCGGCCGACCGGTTACTGGATGTGGGTTGGCCCGGGTGGTTCAATCGAGCCGGCCTGGGATGGACCGCACTGCTTCATAGTGACCGATCCGTCGCAGGGCATTTCGTCGCGCGGCGACATGCTGCCGACCTCGTTTGACCTGTCGCAGAACTATCCGAACCCGTTCAACCCGACTACTCAAGTAAACTTTGATGTCCCGACCCATTCGCAGGTCAACATCAGCGTTTTTAACGTGCTCGGACAGAAGACAGTTACCCTGGTCGACGAAGAGATGAATGCCGGTTCTTATGTCGTGGACTGGGACGGCACCAGTGACGGCGGCAACAAGGTTTCTTCGGGAATCTACTTCTATCGCATGGAAGCCGGTTCCTTTGTAGAAACCAAGAAGATGATGCTGCTGAAGTAATTTGGCACAGCACGATTTTGTATAGCCCCGGCTATTTTGGCCGGGGTTTTTTTTGCCCTTTTCCGTTGCACGCTCTCAATTATTGCCGCTCAAGTATTTTGGCGTATTGTGTGGTATTGTATAGCAAATGGAAGCAAGCCGGTTGTTTTTGGTAGTGTTTCCTAAGTTTTTACGCGGCAAGTAATTATACTTTTGTAGTTGACTTTGACGGCTCCATTGACTATCCTTAATAATTGAGCAGGTCACGATTATAAATGTAAGTTGTTGATATATAAGGCGTTATATGTTAGGTGTAATAGGTAATCGTTTTTCCATCGGTAAAGAAACTTACCATCCGTTTTCCGCAGAACTCCACTACTTTAGAATTGACAAGAAATACTGGTCAATCTGTTTCGAGCGCATCAAAAGAGCCGGTTTCGGCATTATCTCCAGCGCCGTACCGTGGAATATCCATCAGGACGAGACTAAACATTTTGATTTTGCCGGTTTGACCGACCCGCGAAAGGACCTGATCGTCTTTTTGGAACTGGCCCGCGAGTTTGGGTTCAAGGTCATATTAAGGCCCGGTCCGCTGGTATGCGGCCAGCTTGAAAACGGCGGCCTGCCGAAATATCTGTTCAATGATATCAACATTTTTTCCCGTGATGCCCAGGGGCTGGAGCGGCGGCTGCCGGAAGATTACGGCGTGTCGGCCGGTTATTTACCGAGCTTTCTTCACCGAAATTTCCAGTATCATCTCCGGAACTACTTCAAGGCTTTTGTGGAGGCGACCAAAAATTATGTCCACCCGCGCGGACCGATCTTCATGGTCGAACTTGACTTCGAGACCTCTTTCGGGCGGCTGCTCGAACCGGACAGCGCCGACTATAACCCGACCGTCCTTGAGCAGTATTATGCGCCGTTTCTCCTGGACAAGTACGAGGAGATCAAGAAGCTCAACGCGCAGTACAAGGAGAAAAACGACAGCTTCGAATCGGTGCAACCGCCGCGCAAGTTTACCGATCTCGACATAAAGGACTACCCCAAGGTATTCGACTGGTATCGCTTCCGGGAGAATTTGCTGAATCTGTACCTGCAGCAGCTTGAGGACATCTTTACGTCGTACACGGTGGAGCCGCTGATGTTCCGCTCGCTGTATTTCCGACAGGGCGATTTGTTACCGGCGTTCAATCTGGTGCCTGAAGATCGTTCGCCTTTCCTGGGCGCCAACGTCTTTCCCGAAGGCAACTATTTCGACTTTGCGCTTAAAGCCCGTTTCCTGCAGGCGGAATACGGTTTTGCTTTCGCTACCTCGTTTGTGTCCGGGGCGGGCGCGGCTGAGCCGGAGCGCGAAGAGGAAGTCGCCCCGATAAAACCGAACACACGCCGGTTTTATCTCGCAGCCGGGCTGTCATCCGGTTTCAAGGGGTTCAATCATTACATGTTTGTCGATCGCGATCACTGGTATGGTGCCCCGCTGCATAACGATGGAACCGTCTCCGACGGCTACGCTCTGACAAAGAAGTTCAGCCAGGCAATCGCCGGCGTTGGTCTTGAGGAGATGGAAGCGTCCGCCGATATCGCCGTGGTCGGCAACCGTCTCTATTCCTGGCTGGCCGGAACCTCGAGCAAGAAGGCGTTCACCTATGTCAACCGTCTCCTCTACGAGTCAAGTGTTGGATTCTGCCGCGACCTGATGCGCCTGAAACTGAACTTCGGCGTGCGCGAAAACCGGAATTTCGAAACACTGACAAAATACAAGATGCTCTTCATTCCGACCACCGAGGTGATGGCCAAACGCGATCAGGAGGCGATTATCGACCTGGCCAAAGCCGGTGTCACTATCCTGCTCTGCGGCCTGATGCCCAAGTACGATGAAGGCTTCAAGGATTGCCAGGTGCTGGCCAATCATTTCAGGATCAAGACCTCAGTCGATGACCGTATTGGCTCCGTGACCCACAAGAACGGCTCTTTCCCGGCTTATATCTACGGTACGATTCGATCGACCGATGATTCCAAAGTCAAGAAGCTGGTCAAGGTTGACGCCAAGGTGGTGGGAGTCTGTTCCTCTCGGTTCAAGGGCAACCTCTATTTCTTCGCCTTTGATATCGCCTCGGGCGGGAACCACCAGAAGCTCACATTCCTGGAATCGGTTCTCCTGGGTGAAAAGATCGAGTCATACCTGTATTGCAGCGATCCCTCGGTTGATATCTCCTTCCAGATGGGTTCCAAGCGTGGTTTGTTGTTTGTGGTGGCGCCGCCCCCAGGCGAACTGTCCGATGGTTTCGAGGCCGGACACAAGGAGATCATTATTAAGGCCGATCTACGCGAGGCCGGCCTCAAGGCGGCCAAGCTGAAGCTGACCGATATCTATGCCGGCGAGGACGACGCGCCAATGAAATTGACTGCCAAAGAACTGCGCGACGGCATCCCGGTTGATATTCAATTTCCCGACGGCAAGATATTCATTGTCGAGAAACGAGCATAACGGACTTGCTCATGAATAAGATATTCAAAAACCACCATCGCGGGCTGACTGTTTCGCTGATGGTGGTTTTTCTTACCGGCCTGTTGCTCGGATGCGACGGTGTCCGGGTCACTCACTATTTTGAGCGCGGGGCGTTAGCTACCGCTGCCCCGATTGCAACCGGGGTCGGGGAAACGGTTTTCGCGCGTGGCGGCAATGCCTGTGACGCTGCGGTGGCGGTTGGATTCGCCCTGGCGGTAGTACATCCGGAGGCGGGCAATATCGGAGGCGGCGGGTTCGCGCTGATTCACGACGGTGCCTCGGGTGAGGTCCGCGCGCTTGATTTCAGGGAGACCGCTCCGGCGGCGGCCACCGAAAAGATGTATCTCGATAAAAATGATGAGGTGATCGAAAACCTCTCTACCTTCGGCGCCAAAGCTGCCGGAGTGCCGGGCACAGTGGCCGGCTTTTACCGCCTCTGGGAAGAATACGGCACTATGCCGTGGGAGGAACTGGTCACGATAGCTGCCGCGCTGGCGGATACCGGGTACTATATCGATGCATACATGGCCGAATCCTTTGAAGAACACAAAAAAGCTCTGACTTCTTTTGCATCGACCGCCGAGATCTTCTACCCCGACGGTCGCGCACTCAAAACCGGCGAACGACTGTTCCAGAAGGACCTTTCCCGAACGTTGTACCTGATCGCAGCCGAAGGACCGGATGGATTCTACAAGGGACAGGTGGCCGAAAGCCTGGTTAAGACCATGACCGAGCATGGCGGCCTGATCAGCCTGGAGGACCTTGAAAATTACAGCCCGGTCTGGCGCGAGCCGATTCATTTCATCTTTGACTCGCTCGATATCTACTCGATGCCGCCTCCGAGTTCGGGCGGTATTGTTATGGGTCAGATTCTCAAGCTGATCGAACCGTATGATTTCTCCGCGTGGACTCCCGCGACACCGGAGTACATTCACCTGTTTTGTGAAGCCTCGCGGCTGGCGTTTGCCGATCGGGCCACCCATCTTGGCGACGCCGATTTCTACCCGGTGCCTGATGGCCTCCTCGATGAGAGCTACCTTCAGCAACGGCGCAGTCTGATTATCGAAAAGCACGCTTCATCATCGGCCGAGACCCGGCCGGGGAGTTTCGGGCCGGCGAACGAGTCGGAGGAGACCACCCACTTTTCCATCTGCGATCGAGACGGCAATATGGTGTCGATTACCTACACCCTGAACACAGCATACGGCAGCAAGCTGGTGGTTGAGGGCGGCGGGTTTCTGCTGAACAACGAGATGGATGATTTTTCGATCAAGCCGGGTGTTGCCAATACCTACGGTCTGGTCGGAGGCGAGGCGAACAAGATCGAGCCGGGCAAGCGCATGCTGTCGTCGATGTCGCCCACACTGGTTTTGCGCAAGGACCGGCCCTATCTGGCTCTCGGCTCGCCGGGAGGATCGAAAATTATCACGGTCGTCGCCCAGACGATTGTCAACTGCACCCGCTTCGGACTTACGCCGGTGGATGCGGCCGGTCAACCGCGGTTTCATCACCAGTGGCTGCCCGACCAGATCTACCTCGAGGAGGGCGGGTTCGATATCAACACCAAGCAGGGGTTGATCAGTTACGGGCACAATATTCAGGAGCGGACACCATACAGCGATCTGCAAATGGTTTTTGTTGATAACGATGGTCTGATGTACGGTGTCGCCGACCCCCGCAAGAGAGGCAGCGCGGGAGGGTATTAGTCCGGTGCATCCGCCGGGGGCATCGGTTCTGCGGCTCTCTCCGGCGGCTCTTCGATCCGGGTGAGGGTGGTAGCCCGACAATGTTTGATTCCGAGGATGATTGCGCCCGCCCCGATAATACTAATCAACAGATACAGCAGCAAACCGACCAGTGGTATGGCAAAGGCGGCGGTCAGAATAATCAGACCTATCAGAAGCTGGCTTCTGGTCGGCCTGACGGAGTCCGGACTTTTCCATCGCATCACCAGGTAGCCGACCAGGAAGGCGGCGATAATCTTGCCGCTGTAAAAGAGCACGCCCCCCGAAACCGTTACCAGGCTGGTGATCGGAACCAGCACGATTGCCAGGGCGGTAATAAGGACGCCGACCGGCGCCAGGCTACCGGAAATGAGGGACATTCCCAGCGGTACCGATATGGCCGCGACAACCAGGATCAGCAGGCCGGCAATGAAGACAAGCACCCCGAGAAATCCGGTCGCGGTGGCGACCGTGAAGCGCTCGCGCAACTGCTTGACCGATTCAACGGCGTACCGTTTGCAGGCGGCGAGAAGAATGATACCGAACAAAAATGCCGCCAGAAGCCTGGAAACCTGGATCGTGAACAGGGTCAGCCGGCTGGGCTTATCTTTGCTTTCGCCATCCTCATCCGGCAGCTTCCAGGTAGTCTCGCCGCCGATGACCACTCCCGCCTCGGTATCGATCTGCGCTTCATCTTCACAGGTGTAGGTCAGATTGCCGTTGATAACAGCGGGCGGTATGATGGCTATCTTGTCCGCCTTGATCAACAGATCGCCGTCGATGCGACCGGTAATCATAACATCGGCGCCCTTGATATCGGTGTTGCCTTTGATGGTGCCGTCGAGTTTGAGAATATTCCCCCGGAAGACAGCGTCCTGGTCGATGATAGCGGTCCGTCCGACGGTGATTTCGTTACCCATGATGAGGGCCGACCGGCCGACAAAGCCGTCAATAATGCACTCGTTGGCAAAGATCCGCAGGGAGCCGTCGATACGACCGGTGTGACGATACTTGAAAGCGAAAGCATGCGCCGAACTGCGAACGTGCCCGTTGGTGACGACCGAGTAACTGCCGGCAAAAAGATCACCGTCTATCTGACCGTCGATAATGATACTCTCGCCCCAGGCGAACAGATCATCCTCGAGGTGATGAAGGTTCGAGATATGGATCTTTTCGCCCGACTCAAACTCCATCGCCGTCACGTTGACAGCCGGCAGGGTCAATAATAGCCAGGCCGCGACCATGATTCCCATATGTCTGAATGTTGCCATCTTCAAAAGCGTCATCCCGTTCTGTTTTCTATATCTACGGCAAACAGATGATCCGGTTGCCTGAATTAAAACGCAGAACAGAATCGTTGTAAAGTAATAAAACCGTGCCCGGAAATGCTGCTTAGCGACTTTGATCGGACGTAATTCTCTTGGCGGCAGGCGGATTCCGGCAGGTAAGACTGATTGAAGACGCATCAAATTCGAACGCATCTCGGCTGCGATATACCAGATTGCCGGATAGACAACCATGCCGCGATAGTTGTCTGACCGGTCCTGTTATTGACCGCAGTGTTCCGACAATGCCGGTCCGTTGCCGTAAGGGTAACTCCATTACTCGCTGATGGTTACCCGATGCTCCCGGGAATGAGTCGGGTTTGGCCGGCCCATAGACGGAACGGGCGTGTGTGGGCATGATTCGGATTGGCGGAGTCGATTGGGATGAAAATCCGACCGCGACCGCAAGGAGTGGCCGACGATGCCGATAAACTTATCTAAGCTGTTTGCTTTCAATAAATAATGTTGGTATCCGGCCGATATACTGGGTATAAGTCTGGATTGCCTTAGATATGAAGCTATTTTTAGATCGAAATAAGACCCTTCTGCCCAGGATCGACACGATTTATATGCTGTCGAGAATCCTGGCGCTGGCCAGTATTTCCTGGTTCGGCTATTTCCGCGGTCTGCCCCAGGGCGATATGCTTCTCTTTGACTTCATTTTGGCTACTTACATAGCGCACCTGGTTCTTTTTTATGCCGCCACGAAGGGCAGATTCGATATCAAGCTGGCGTATCTGTCGGCGATCGTCTACGATATCCTGCTGGTGCCGCTGCTGGTTCTGTATACCGAAAGCGTAAACTCGGCTTTTTACCCGCTGTTTTACCTGACAATCTCGGTGGCTGCCTACGTGCTGACTTTCTGGTTCTCGCTGGCGGCTGTAGTCTTAGTGACGATTGGCTATGTAATATCAGTCTACAACGTTTTTACGCTCGAGGCTCTGTTTGATCTTTCGGTCAGGGTGGGCTTTATCTGGGTTTACTACCTGGCGATTCTTTACGCCTCTGATTATATGCGCCGCTCGGAACGGCGGCTTCTGAAGGTGTTCGACACGCTCAATATGCGTACTTCGGAGCTGGAGAAGTCGCAGGCGCAGCTTGAAATGATCTATGAAAACACCCGTATTCTCGCCTCTATTCTCGAGCCGGACGCGGTCGTGCGCGAAGTAATGCGTATCATGGGCAACCTGCTCAGATATCGTTCCTATGCTCTTATCTTCAAAGACAAACTGGGCAATTTCTATTACCGGGCCCGCTCCGAAGCCGGCAAAACCAACTTTGCGCTCAAGGCGATTGATATTTCCAGGATGGAGTTGGTGCGCAAAGTGTCCAATGTCGGCGAATCGATCATTGTCAAAGACATTCTCAAACGCGAAGATTACGAGGGATTGGCAGAGAAGTCGCGTTCGGCGCTGATTACCGTCATGACCGCTCACGGTTTGACCAACGGCATCATCGTGGCCGAATCGGAGGATGTCGATCACTTCAAGCAGCGTGATGTTCAGATGATGTCGGCAGTGGCCCGTTCGGCCGCCCTGGCTATGGAAAACGCCGAGCTGCATAAGAAGACCGAGGAGCTGACGGTCATTGACGAGTTGACCGAGACCTACAATTATCGTTACTTCGTTCAGAAGCTCGAAGAAGAAAAGCGCCGTGCGATACGTTATGATCAGCCGCTGTCGCTCATCATGGTCGACATCGACTGGTTCAAGAAACTGAACGACAGCTACGGCCACGAGGTGGGCAACGTCGTCTTGAAGGGGTTGTCGGCGATTATAAAACAATGTATTCGTGATGTAGATATTTTCACTCGCTACGGTGGCGAAGAGTTCGCCATTATCCTGCCGCAGACCACGTTGAAAGAGGCCTCGGTTATCGGCGAACGGATCCGGGAGCGGGTGGAGAAAGAGGTGTTCGACGCCGGGCGGCTCGGCAAGCTGAGAATCACGGTCTCGGTTGGCGTTAGTTCGTATCCGGAAAACGGTAAGGCCGAAGAGGAGTTGCTGGCGGTCACCGACCAGGCGCTGTACCGCGCCAAGGGTGAGGGCAGGAACCTTGTTCGTATCATATAGCGATCCGGCGAAAAAAGTGCTCGCGCCGGTGGAGGGAATACTGATAAGGGGTTCAAATGTGTTACTCAATGTCTGATATGGAAAAGAACATTGGTCAGTTATTTGTAATCGGTTTCCCCGGAGACCGACCGGCATCGTCGTTTCTTGACTTCATTGCCGAGGATAATATCGGCGGCGTGATACTCTTTGCGGAGAACTGCCCCACGCACCAGTTGACCAAGCAGAACGTGACGTTGATCCGCGATAAGATGGGTGGCTCGTTGCCGTTTATCGCCGTCGATCAGGAAGGCGGCCGTGTATGCCGTATAAAAAGCGCGCCGGCTGAGTTTCACTCCGCCTGGGATTACGGAACCCGCTTCGGACTGGATCAGTTCCGCGAAGATTACACCCGTTCGATGCTGCTGCTGAAATCGCTGGGCATTAGTATCAACCTGTCACCTGTCTGCGACATCTTCCTCAACGAGAACAACACCTGCCTGAAAGATCGCTGTTTTGGCACCACCGCCGCGGATGTTGTGCCGTTTATCACTGCCGCGGTGGATATCGCTCACAAAGCCGGTCTTCTCTGCTGTCTGAAGCATTTCCCGGGTCTGGGCGCGGCCAATATCGATCCCCATGACAAATTGTCGCTGATCGATTTTGATGAAATCCTGTTTGAACAGCGCGAACTGCTGCCGTTTGCGGCCGGTGTGGATCATGGAGCCGATCTTGTGATGACCACCCATGTCAAGCTCAGGGGGCTTGACGACGAAATGGCCACTCACTCGGAAAAGCTTGTCAATTTCTTTTTACGCCAGAAGCTCTTTTTCGATGGTCCGGTAATCACTGATGATCTCTTGATGAAGGGCGCCGACACGCTCGGCCATCCGGGAGAGCGGGCGGTGGCGGCTTTCAAGGCCGGGCACGATCTGCTCTTGATCGGCCAGGATATTGAAGAATCGGTGCGGGCGTTCGACTATTTCAAAGACTCATTCCTGCGCGGCGAGATCTCCAAAGAACGGGTACAGACCTCTTTAGATCGGATTGCGGGTATAAAATTCAAACTGGGCAAGTCAGCGCTACTGTAATATTATAGTAAACATGTCGTTAAGCAGACTGATAGCACGAAAGAGTCTGACCGTGCTGGGGTTGAATTCGGGCACCTCGGCCGACAGTCTCGATATGGCGGTAGTGCGCTTCAGCGCATCGCCTCGCAACCCCCGGATCAGGTTCCTGGGCGGCGCCGAAAAGCGCCTTCCGGCCGGGCTGCGACAACAAATCCTCGAACTGGCCGATACGCGGGAAATCGATCTTGATGAACTGATCTATCTGGACAACCTGCTCGGCCGGTTTTATGGCCGGGCGGCGGCTGAGTATCTTCGCGCCCTCGAAAAATCCGGCGTGCGGGTCGACCTGATTGCCTCGCACGGCCAGACTGTCCGCCATCTCCCGCAAAAAGTCAAGCGGCTTGGTGCCGCCGTCAGGGGCACTATGCAACTCGGTTCGCCCGAATTTGTGGCGACCCTGACCGACCGGCCGGTCGTGAGTGACTTTCGGCAGGCGGATGTTGCGCTGGGAAACGAAGGCGCCCCGATCACAGTGGCGGCCATGCAGCGACTCTTTGCCTCCGGCGCGGACCCGGTGCTGCTGGCAAATATCGGCGGCATTGCCAACTATTTCTATTTCCCCGTCCCTCGCGCAAGAATGATCCCGCTGGCCGAAGATTGCGGTCCCGGCAACTGCCTTTCCGACATCCTGTCCGAATCTCTGTACGGGCGTCGATTCGACCGCCACGGCGTGCGTGCCCGCCGCGGCGTCTGCTCAATGCGTCTGCTATCGCTGCTATTAGCCAACCCGTTTTTCGCAGGTAAATCCGTTTCGACCGGTCGCGAACAGTTCGGTCGTCATCTGGCCGACGAGATGATCAGTTTTGCACGGCGGTTCAGCCTACCTGACGAGGATCTAATGGCCACTGCGATCGAGCTGACCGTCACCGGCATTGTCCGAAAGGTCGAACCGATCATCGCGCGCGATAGAAGGCTGTCAAAATTGTATTTGACCGGCGGCGGCCGACATAACATTTTCCTTGTGGACAGACTTGCTCAACATCTGCCGGAACTGGAGATTTGCATGATTGACGATCTGGGCATCAATGGTGATTATATCGAGGCGGCTGCCTATGCCGTGATGGGTGAGGCCTGCCTGCGTTCGCGCCCGACCGAAACACGGTTCACCAGCGGTCGCCGGCAGGCGGTCTGTCCGGTGGCGGGACGGATCACTCAGCCTCCTCAGCGCGCTCGGGCAGGAAAAGGCAGGGTCGCCGGATGAAAAGAATCATTAGATACAGTGCCCGATTCGGAACGGCGCTATTGCTGATGGTGCTGGTGTGGAGTTGTGCCACCATTCCCGGCCTGAAGGAAGAGACCGGCGGTTCGTTTATCCGTATTCCGTTTGTGCGGGTGCTTTTAGAGGAGAACCAAAACGAGGTCACCTTCAGCTCCAAATCCCCTTTTGCGGTCGAGTGCCTGGCCAAAGGCGAGCAGACTGTTTACTATTCCAGTCGGCCCGTGAATGTGATCAAAGAGGGCGACCTGCTGAAAGTTACCGACCACAAGGGCGGCCTGATCCAGTCGCGGCTTAACGAAGTCAACCTGATCCCGCGCGGGAACAACGCCCGAATCGCTCTCAATAACCAGCCGTATCGCGGTCTTATGAAAGTCCTGCCCAACGGCGAGACAGTCCGCGTTATCAATGTCGTTTACATGGAAGACTATCTGCGCGGTGTGGTCCCGCCCGAGATCGGCAAGCGCAGCAAGGACGAGTTGGAGTCGGTCAAGGCCCAGGCGGTGGCGGCGCGCACCTACGCCATGGCTCATTTGCGGCAGTACGAAGGCCAGCCTTACGATGTGAAATCGAGCATTATCGATCAGGTCTACGAGGGGCTGAAGGTCGAGGACAATCTGATCAGCAAAGCTATCGACGCGACTGCCGGCAGTGTCCTGTTTTACGAGGACAAGTATGTCAACGCTTACTACCATTCCACCTGTGGCGGTTCCACCGACGATGTCGCTGCGGTCTGGGATCGCAAGGAGATTCCATATCTGAAACCGGTCAAGGACGATGGCGCCTGCTCCTGGTCCAAGTATTACAGTTGGAAAGAGATCTTTTCCGAGTCGCAACTGCGAGGGAGAATCGAGCAGTATCTTTCCAGCGATCGCGGCCGTGATCTGCGGATCAACCGGATTCAGGATGTACAGGCGGTCGAGCGTACCGCCGGCGGGCGAGTGCTCAAGCTGCTCGTGAGAACCGAAAACGACGTCTACCGCTTCTACAAGGACCGTATCCGCTGGGTGGTGGGACGGACCTCGAACCCCGACCTGATCCTGCCCTCGACTAACTTCGATGTCAAGATCGAGCGTGACGGTGCCGGGAACCTGGTGCGCGTTACCTTTGAGGGTCACGGTTACGGTCACGGGGTGGGGATGTGCCAGTGCGGCGCCATCGGGCTGTCACGGCAGGGATGGACCTACGATAAGATCCTTACCCATTATTATACCGGAGCGGAAGTCCGGAAGCTATATTAGAACCGACCATGAAACCAACAGGTGTCCGATGCTGCGTTTGATTGCCATACTTTTGATACTGCTTGTGCCCAGCGCGTTTGCGAGCGACTACGAATATTATCTCGGTTTCAAGGGCGGTTTGACTACGATATCCGGCGGCGATGTCGACAAGTTTACGCTGCAGGATAGCTGGGGCGGCAGTGTCGGCTACCGTCTGGGCGACCAGTGGCTGCTCGATTTCGATCTGAGTGTGCACCGCAATTTCAACGACACATCAGCCAATACGATATTCGCCATTGGCGGCGACAAAGAGATGGCCACCGAACAGTGGCGTGCGACCCGTCTTAGCATGACTTTTCGCCACCTGCTGTTCTCATGGCAGAGCCGCGCCAACCTTTCGCTCGATCTCGGGGGCGGGCTGATGATCTGGAAAATGGTCGAGCCGGTAGGCGATACGATTCTGGATGTCAGCGGCCCGCACAACGAGCAGCTTGATTATTCCGCTTCGGAGATATTCTTTACCGGCGGTGGCGGTCTCAGTCTCTTTTTGACCGAGACAGTCGCTCTCAATCTCGATTTTCAGGCCGATTATCTCAGCGGCGCCGGGGCGGAGTTCGCCACGACCGTGTCAGACACTCGCCATCGCTGGCAACTGGGGAGCTATGTCTCGCTGACGATCCATTTCGGCGACCGGGCGGCAAAAAGCGGCTGGCGCTCCGACAGAAGCTGGGCGACAGTTGCGCCTGCCGATGATGAGGACCTGCCGACCCGATCGATTGACTCCGACGGCGACGGGGTTTCCGACAGCCGTGACCAGTGCGAAAACACGCGCTTCGGCATAATTGTCGACCGCGACGGCTGCTCGCTCGATTCGGACGGCGACGGGGTCTCGGATGGGCTGGATGACTGCCCGGATACCGACCGCCGCGCCGGCGGCCGGGTGGATATATTCGGCTGTCCGGTGGACTCGGATTTTGACGGAGTCCCGGATTATCGCGATACCTGCCCGTTCAATCAGGTCGGCGCTCATGTTAACGAATCCGGCTGTCCGCTCGACGGGGATGCCGACGGAGTGCCGGACGGCCTTGATGACTGCCCGAACACGCTCTTCGGCGCCGAGGTGGACCAGTTTGGATGTATCGATCTGACGATGCTGGCGCGGCCGATGGTGCTCAATATCGACTACGAGCCCGGCTCTTTTGAGGTCGATCCGAACAACCAGGAGCGGCTGAAGAGCCTGGTGCGGGTGCTGAACTTTGTCCCGGAAATCAGACTTGAAATCAATGGTTACACCGACAATATTGGTACTACCGCGGCCAACCGGAAGCTCTCGAAAAAGCGAGCCGGGCGGGTGCGTGAGTACCTGATTACATTCGGCGTGGATGCTTCCCGAATAATAGTATTCGGTCGCGGCGAGACCAATTTTGTCGCCGACAACAGTACCGCCGCCGGCAGGGCCAAAAACAGAAGAATCGAGATAAACTTCTTCAAATAGATGCTATCGGCATAGATCCTTTCGATTATCATGGAAAGTTATTTCAATTTCGGACCGGAAAAAGAGCGACGCCATGTACAGTACGCGCTGGTTCTATTTTTGCCCGCGGTGCTCGATGATCTGATCTCGCCTATCCGTGAGAAATACGACCCGGTTTACAGCCAGATGCCGGCCCATATTCCGCTGGTATTTCCGTTTGAGACCACCCGGTCGCTCGACGATCTGGCGTCGGTTATTACCGACGAAATGCGGTTGCACCGGGCAATCACGGTCGAGATGGACTCGATCGGCGATTTCTATCCCGGCTCTCCTGTAATCTACTGGTCGGCAATGCCGAATGAGACCCTCAACGATCTGTACTATTCACTGTACTCGCGGCTGGAGATTCCGATTCCCTTCAAGAAGTTCAAACCCCATGTTGTGGTGGCGCGTGAGGTTTCGAGCCACCGGGTGCTGATTGTCAAGGAGGCGATTGTCTCCAGCCTGTCGCAGGAGAAATTCACCGCCGATGCGGTTGATCTGGTGACGCCGCTGATGGACAACAAGTGGGTGTCGGTGCGCACTTTCTCCCTGGCCGAATGATTCGGCAAAAAACTGCACAAAAAAGCGGCCGCAATCGGCCGCTTTTTTCATGCTTTGAATCGAATGCCCGCTTATTTTTCGGCTTCTGCGACAGCAGGCGGGTGAACTTCACCTTTGCGCTTTTCGAATTCAAAAGGCTTAAAGTTAGTGTTGCCTTCCTTGGTGTGGCAAGTCACGCAGTCGGCCTCGCCCGGAAGAATCAGGCCGGCCTCAAGGGCGAGCTTGCGCTGAGCTTCTTTGTCAGCCTTATATTTTTTCTTGCTCATGATCTTGGGCGATTTGTAATCCGAACCCGGACCGTGGCAGCCTTCGCAGGTCACGCCCTCAAGGAGCGTTCCATCGGCCATAGTGCCGCTGGTGTGGCACTTCGCGCACTCCGGCTTGGCCTTTTCTTCGTCGCTGAGTTTGTCAAAAGACGTGGCGTGGGTGGTTTCGCCCCAGGCCTTAAACTGGTCCTTGTGACAGCCTTTGCACTTTTTGTTGCCCACGTATTCGTGCTTGGCCTCTTCAGCAGACGCCATCATGGCCACAAAGGCAACCATGGCCAGAAGCAGGGTCGAGAAAATAACGAATTTGCGGATCATTTTACCTCTCTCCGTTGTTAGTTACTGCTTATACCCTTGGATCTTCTCTCAGTTTCACGTTTAGTGGGACAAAAATATCGGAGATTTTGGTTACAGTCAAGCATTTAAGTGAAAAAAATAATACTCTGAAGGCTCAATTATATCTTGCAAAAAGCCCTTGGAATTCTTAAGTTTACGAACGGTTGGATATGAATATTCTCATAATCACTCAGCATTTTCCTCCGGAGAGGGGAGCGACCAGACGCCTCTTTGAATTTGCCCAGCATTTCGTTCGGGGGGGGAATCGCGTATCGGTACTCACCGGTATGCCCAATTACCCGGACGGAATTGTACCTGAAAAATATCGGGGCAAGTTCTTCTACCACGAAGATATGGACGGCGTCCAGGTTTATCGAAGTTGGGTCTTGCCGGCCTCTAACAGTCAGCCCGGAAAGCGGATGGTCGGCTTTATTACTTTTCTGATGTCGGCCATATTCAATTCTTTCAGGCTGAAGGATAACTTCGATTTGCTCATCGCCTCCTCGCCGCCGGTTACCACCCCGGTTATCGGCTGGATCCTAAGCCGCCTGCGCAAATGCAAATTTGTCCTTGAGATCCGCGATCTCCAGCCGGAATCGAGCGAGGATTTCGGCAACCTGAATCGCTCGCTGTTTACTCGTGCGCTCAAGCGGTTCATGCACTGGCTCTACCGCAAGGCGGACAAAATCGTTTCGGTCACCGACGGCATCACCGAATATCTCGGGCAGATCGGGATCCCGAGTGATAAGGTGCTTACCATCAAATCCGGTGTCTCCGAGGAGTTTATCAACGCCGACTCCAACGGTATTCGCAGGCGCTTCGGATGGGAAGAGAAGTTTCTCATTCTTTACGCCGGTACGCTCGGCTGGGCCCATTCGCTGGAAACTGTGATTGAGGCGGCGCGTCAATTGAACGACCATCCGGATATCTACTTCGCCTTTATCGGCGACGGGCAGAAGAAGCAGGTTCTGGAGGGGATGGTGCGTGATTACGGGTTGAAAAATGTCGGTTTTATCGGGCTGCAGCCGCTGGAAACCATACCCTATTTTCTCAAGGCGAGCGATGTCCTTGTGGAGAGCCTGAAGGAAGTGCCGGTCACCAAGGGCACTTTCCCGTGCAAACTATTTGAGTACATGGCCTCCGGGCGGCCGATTGTCTTCGGTTCGACCGATGGCGAAGCAGTTCGGGAGCTTGAAAAAGCCGGCGGCGCCCTGCATTTCCGCACCGACGATCCCCAGCAGCTTAGCGAGTTGATCCTCAAGCTGAAATCGGGTCGGATCGACGGCGAGGACCTTGGCCGCAAGTACCACGAGCATTCCTATCGCCACCACCGGCGCCAGAAGTGGGCAGATGAATACATGTCCACGCTCAGTAAGCTTTAAGCCACCCATATTCTCTTTCGCATCCAGATCGTTTTATCTATATTGCACCAGCAATAAATTCCAAGAGCGGAGTATGTACATGACATCACCAGTTGGCCTTGATAAGAATATGAAGATTTCCATTAACGATTTGCCGGACATGCTGCTGGGTGCGGAAACAGTCGTGCCGACTCTGCATGGACCGATGAGATATATTAACTTCGACAACGCTGCCTCAACACCAACTTTTTCCGTCATTGCCGACTCGGTCACTTCGTTTTTGCGATGGTACTCCAATGTTCACCGCGGGACCGGCTTCAAATCACAACTGGCCAGTTGGGCGTTTGAGAAATCGCGCGAAATTATCGCCGAATTTATCGGCGCCGACCTCGACCAACAGGTGGTCATCTTTACCAAGAATTCCACCGAAGCGATCAACAAACTGGCCCATCGCGTCCCGCTCGATGACGACGGTATTATTCTGACCACCCTGATGGAGCACCATTCCAACGAACTGCCCTGGCGTCAGGTGGGGCCGGTTCAGCATGTCGGGTTGAACCCGGACGGGACCATTTCGAAAGAGGATTTTCTCGCCAATCTGGAGAAATTCGGCTCGCGCATCAAGCTGGTGGCGATCACCGGCGCGTCGAATGTCACCGGCTATATCAGCGACATCGACTTCTACGCCCGCGAGACCCACCGGATCGGCGCCAAGATTTTAGTCGACGGCGCTCAGCTTGTGCCGCATCGCCCGGTCGATATGAAGCCGCATGACCCACAGCACAAGATTGACTACCTCTGTTTTTCCGCCCACAAGATGTATGCCCCGTTCGGGATCGGCGTGCTGGTCGGCGAGAAGGCGGCATTCGAGGAGGGTGATCCGGAGACCGTCGGCGGCGGCGTAGTGGATATCGTTACTCTCGAAAACGCCTACTGGACCGACCTCCCGGAAAAGGAAGAGGCCGGCACCCCTAATATTATCGGCGTGGTGGCTCTGGCGAAAATAATCCGGCTTATTCAGGCGGTCGGCTGGGAGGACATAATCCGTCATGAATCGGAGATGGTTGCCTACGCGCTTGAAAGGCTGGCTCAAATACCGTCGGTGACGATCTACGGCGACACGGATCCGAAAAACGCCGAGAACCGCCTGGCGGTTATCTCGATGAATGTCGGCGACATTCCGCATGCCCTGACCGCGGCTATCCTGAGCTACGAGGGGGCGATCGGGGTACGCTCCGGATGTTTCTGCGCCCATACCTATGTGAAGGAGTTGCTGGAGGTTGATGATGACGCCTCGGCCGAACTCGAGCGGCAGATCCTCAACCGCGACCGTTCGCAGATACCGGGCACGATTCGCACCTCGTTCGGTCTGTATAACACCAAAGAAGAAATTGACCGCTTTATCGAGATGGTCAAAAAGATCGACGCCGGTGATTATCACAAGGAGTGGGAACTGAACAAAGAGAAGGGCGAGTTTACGCCGAAAGGGTACGCGCTTGATTTCCAGCAGTACTACCAGATGTGATATAGATTCGAAGAATGAAAAAGGCGCTCTCGCGAGCGCCTTTTTTTATTCGGTTAATCCGCGGGATTTGCTAATTGAGAGCGTTGATTATACGCAGCCCTTCCAGTGTAAGGGTCGGCTCCACCAGCTTGATATGTTGCGAGTAATGCTCGAGACCACGCGCGAAACCGCCGGTGGCGATAATCCGACAACCGGTAAAACCGGTTTCGGCTATGATCCGGTCGATAATGTGATCGACCTGCCCGACCGTGCCGTAAAACAATCCCGATTTCAGCGCGCCCGCGGTCGATTTGCCGACTACCGTATCGGGCGGCTCGATCCGAATCTCAAACAGGCGCGCCGCCTTTTTCGACAACTCCGCCATCGAGGTCTCCGGTCCGGGAATAATCACGCCGCCGATATAGGCGCCCTTTTCGCTAATCACATCGAATGTCGTGGCGGTGCCGAAATCGACAATTATCAGCGGACCGCCATATTTCTCAAAACCGGCGGCGGCGTTGGCAATGCGGTCAGCTCCAATCTGATCCGGCTGGTCAATCTCGATTGTGATCGGAAGCTTAAGACGGCAGGAGACCATGGTCGGCATGCATCCGAGATGTTTTCTGGCGACCGTCTCGAAAGTCCGAGTCAAGATCGGCACTACGGAACAGACGACCACGGCATCGATCTGCTCGTTGGTCAGATTCATCCGACTCAGCCAGGCGGTCAGAAAAAAGCCGGTCTCGTCGTCGGTCAGATCACGCCGCGATGATACGCGGAAATGATCTTTGAGTGTCGTGCCCCTATACAGGCCGATGACTATGTTGGTGTTGCCAATGTCGATTGCGATCAGCATAGACGGAATATAAGTATCAGGTCGGTAATGTCAACCACCGGCTGCAGGCGGCTAAATCTCGGTCGCCAGCTCAACAATCCGCTTATACGGTATCGCCATCCAGCTTTCGGCCTGCAGCGCGCCGTTGGAAAGACTGATCATCGACACTTTCGCCGCCGTCTCGGCATCGGGAGCCTCGTAGATATCGCAGAAATCGAACGGTCCGAGCAGTCCATAATGGGCAAGAAACTTCACCTCCGGGCATTTCTTTTTCACCTGCTCCAGCCAGGCGCGACCGACCTCGGCCCGGTTTTTCATCTGGGCGGTGATATCCGGAGAGAGCTTGGTCATTAACATGAATGTCGCCATTTTCTGCCTCCTTCAGTTTTGGTACTGCAGCTATATCGAATCGATATCTATTCGTATAGTCACGGACAACGCCGGCAACTGCCGGACGAAAAAAGCGTCGGTTGGCCGCCGGTTGTCAGGTTATGTTAATTAACCCCCGGGCCGTTATGGAAGGCCGATCGCTGGGCGATATCCTGGTTGATCTTTTCGGCCGATTTGTAGGCGTCCCAGATACCGTAGATGAACAGAATCGGCGTTGTGATAAAACCGATTAAGAGGGCCATCAACACAAACGAGAGCGAGTAGATGATTATAAAGAAGATGCCCTTGGAAATT
>DAOWIC010000178.1 GCA_030641085.1 Calditrichota bacterium | reverse complement strand
ATTTCCACCTCCCGCTCAGGGGCATCTACCTCCACACCTGCGCGGGCCAGCTTGTATAGTCGCTCGCCGTCTATGTGGACCGCCGAATAGGCGGGCACTTTCTGACGGATCCTCCCGGAGAAACCATCCAGAAGCTTTGCCAGATCAGCCTCACTGAGTTCGGGCACGGGCTGTGGCTCCTGCTTTAGATCGACACCCTCGCGGTCGTAAGTGCTTGAGACCCGGCCGAGGCAGATCTCCGCTTCGTAGGTTTTGTCAAAATCGGAAACAAAGCGCGCGATCTTGGTCGCCCGTCCGAGGCAGATTATCATCAACCCCTCGGCTTCCGGGTCGAGCGTGCCGGTATGCCCGACCCGCCGCTGGCCGAGAATCTTTCTCAGCTTCGCAACGGTATCGTGGCTGGTCATGCCGGTCGGTTTGTCAATCAGAAGCACGCCATCCATTATCGGTTAGCCTCTATAGCCTCCGTGAGAATCTCTATCAGTTCTTTCCTGGCCTGCTCAAGCGCCATGGGGATAGTACAACCGGAGGCGTTGTAGTGACCGCCGCCGCCAAACCTTGCGGCGATTTCCGAGACATTGATACCGTTACGCGAACGAAGCGAAACTTTTGTCGACTCCGGTCCGATCTCTTTGAGCAGCGCGCCCACCTGCACCCCTACATTGTAGAGAGTGTAATCCACCAGGCCATCGGAGTCAGCGTCATTCGCCTCCGATTCAGCCAGCATCTTCTGCGTGAGCGTCAGCAAACATATCTGCTGCTGGTTGTGAAACTCGATCGAATTGAGCACCTTACCGGTCAGCATCATTCGCGATGGCTGCAGGTTGAAGTAGACCATATCGCAGATTTTCTGCGTTTTGGCGCCGGCCTCGATCAGTTGTCCCGCAATCTCCATCGTGCGCCGTGAAGTCGAGCCGTAGCGAAACTGGCCGGTGTCGGTCAGGATCGCCGTAAACAACTGTTCTGCAACACTGGCGTTAATTGCGAAACCCACCTCGGTAAAATACTCGAAAAGCATCTCCCCCACCGACGAAGCCGTGTCGTTGGTCCAGTTGACATCGCCGAAGGAGTCGTTGTCGGGATGGTGATCGATGGTGATTATGGCTGTCCTGTCGTCGAAAAAGCGAGCGACCTGGCCCACCCGCTGAACATTCGGGCATTCCAGTATAACGGCCGTGTCAAAGGCGATATTCTCTTTGCAGTCATCATAGCGAAGGATCTTATCGATCCCGTCAAGCCATTCATACTTGGCCGGAATCTCGTCGTCGCGAACCAGGACAACATCTTTGCCCAGATGTTCCAGATAGGCCGCAAATGCAAGTTGCGAACCCAGCGCGTCGCCGTCCGGATGGATATGCGAGACCACCAGCACTCGGCGGCTTGTCTCAAGCAGCGCATTAATCTCATCAACAGGCGGTTTTGACTCGGTAAACGTAAGCCTATTGCGATGTGTCAGCTTTGATTTCATTCAATAAACGCTCGATTCTAATGCCTTCCTTCACGGAAGGGTCAAACTTAAAGGTTATTTCGGGGATGTTGCGAAGATGCAGTCCCTGGCCGATCTGGTGCCTGATCCGCTTCCTTTCACGTTCTAGATAACCGGCCGCGCGCTCTTCCTGTTCCCCGCTACCGAGGACCGAGTAGTAGATCGTGGCGTAGCGCAGGTCGGAACTGACCCGCACATGCGTGAAGGTCACCAGCCCGGACAGCTTCTCAGCCAGTTCCCGCTCCAGGAGGCTGGATACGTCCCTGAGAATCTGCTCACCAATCCTTGTTGACCGTTTGTATTGCTTCATGGCTAATAGGTTTCCGTGCTGTAGTCCAGGAGCACAACCTCGGACGTCGCCTCAATCTTACTGACCACCTTTGATATCACCTGGTGCCCGTAGCTGGTGCTGTTGGAAACCACAGCGGCGCCAAGCGTGGCCGCTCGGGGAAGGTCGTTGTCCGCCACTTCCGCAATGGAAATGTTGAAGTTGTTTCGTAGCCTGGCCAAAAGCGATTTGATTATTCGTCTTTTTTCCTTTAAGGAGCTGGGTCCCGGAAGCTGCAGACGTACTGTCAGAATTACGGTAATCAAATATCCCTTTTACTATAACGTCCGCGCCGTTTCAACCATCTCAATCGCTTCAATAATATCGCCGACTTTCAGGTCGTTGAAATTCTCGATACCGATGCCGCACTCGAAGCCCTCTTTGACCTCCCGGGCATCATCCTTGAACCGCCTGAGGGAGCTTAACTGGCCGGTGTAAATAATTTTGCCGTCACGGACCAGGCGGACCTTGTCGGTTCGCTGGAAACGCCCCTCTTTGACATAGCAGCCAGCGACCATGCCCACCTTGGGCACCTTGAAAAGATCTCGCACCTCGGCCATCCCGACAAACTTCTCGGTAACCTCCGGTGCGAGCATGCCCGACAGAGCCTTGCGAATATTGTCTTCAGCTTCGTAGATGACGTCGTACAGACGGATATCGATATTTTCATGTTTGGCCACCTCGCGGGCGCGAATATCCGGCGTCACGTGGAAGCCGATAATAACGGCATCCGAGGCCGCCGCCAGCAACACGTCCGATTCGGTGATAGCGCCCACTCCACGGTGGATAATGGTCGCCTTGACCTCATCGTGCGTGATCTTGCCCAGCGTATCCGAAAGCACTTCGACCGAACCGTCGACATCAGCCTTTATCACCAGACGAAGCTCTTCTACCTGACCCTCTTTAATCCGGGCGAAAATCTGATCCAGTGAGGCGCGTCCCAGAGTACGGCGAACATCCTGCTCGCGCTTGATATGGGTACGCTTGAGACTAATCTCCTTCGCCTCCTGATCGCTCTTGACCGAAATGAAAGTGTCTCCCGCCTGCGGGACACCGTTGAGACCGGTGATCTGAGCCGGTGTGGAGGGGCCAATCTGCTGCAGGTTTTCATCCCGGTCATTGGTTATTGTCCGGATGCGGCCATGATTGACACCAGCCACGACCGAATCACCCACCGTGCAAGTGCCCTTCTGGATCATGACAGTCGCCACCGGGCCGCGCCCGCGTTCGAGCCGGGCATCGACAACGACGCCCTGGCCCCTGATGCTCGGATCCGCCTTCAGGGACATCATTTCCGCCTGAAGCAGAATCATCTCCAGTAGTTTGTCCACACCGGTACCGTGCTTTGCCGAAATTTCGACCATGATCGTCTCGCCGCCCCAGTCCTCCGACAATAGGTTGTAGTTGCTCAACTGCGTGCGAATCTGTTCGGAATTGGCGTTAGGCTTGTCGATCTTGTTGATCGCCACGATAATCGGCACATCGCCGGCCCGGGCGTGATCGATAGCTTCAAGTGTCTGCGGCTGGACACCGTCGTCGGCCGCCACCACCAGCACAACCACGTCGGTAATCTGCGTGCCGCGCGCGCGCATGGCTGTAAACGCCTCGTGACCGGGAGTATCCAGAAATGCGATGTGCTCGCCCTTGAAAACCACGTCATAAGCGCCTATATGCTGTGTGATCGCCCCCGCTTCGCCGGAGACAACGCTAGTCTTGCGAATATAATCCAAAAGCGAGGTCTTACCGTGATCGACATGCCCCATAACGGTGACAACCGGTGAGCGCTTGGCCAGATGGTCGGCCACCTCATCCTCGCGAGCAACATCGCCCACATCGGCCACCTGGATGATCTCGAAGCCAAACTCGGAGGCCACCGTCTCAATCGTATCTATATCGAGTCGCTGG
The DNA here is from genome assembly GCA_030641085.1 of Calditrichota bacterium. Taxonomy (GTDB): domain Bacteria; phylum Zixibacteria; class MSB-5A5; order GN15; family FEB-12; genus DAOWIC01. Next base: position 2,999 of record DAOWIC010000178.1, on the reverse strand, counting down.
TTGATGGTTGCCATCACCCCGAGCTCAAACAGCTTGGCCACCAGTTCGGCCGGTTTGTGGTCGATAAGTTTCGCCACTTCGGCCACCGACATGAACTCGTTTACCTCAACGACATTGGCATCGAGGTGACCCGTCTCGCCGGAGGTCTGGGCTGTACGTCTATACTTCTTCTTCGCGCGGGTACCACTGAGGTTAGCCATGGTCGACTTGAAGCTCTTCGCGACTGCATCCTTGTCGACCACCTTGCGATTCTTTTTCTTGCGGCGTTCCTTGCGCTTGACCTTGCGCTCGAATTTTTTCATCAGCCCGGCCACAGTCGGAGCGCCGGTCTTCTTCTCGCCGGCCTTGGAGGGGACCTTCTTCTTGGCGGCGGTCTTCGCCTGCGTCTGGTGGTCCATCTCCTTCTTGGCTTCCTTCTTCTCCTGGGCGAACTTCTCGCTGGTAGCCTTGATGATATCCGGACTTGCCACCGACATGTGCGACTTGGGGTGAAGGCCGAGTTCCCGCAAAATCTTGAGCAAGGCGCTCGAGGAGATCTTGTAATCTTTTGCTAGTTCGTATATTCTTTTCTTGCTGTCACCTGCCATACCTGTGTCACCTCCTCACGCCATGCACCTGCTCAGCGGGAAAATTGTTCCTTATTTGTCCTCGGTTTCTTCTTCGTCGCCGGTTTCTTTCTTATCATTTTCATCATCAACATCGGCCAGGTCCGGAGCGGTCGCCTGCGGTACGTCGTCTTCCTCGGTCACGAACTCTTCGTCATCCTCAAAGACATCACCTGCTGTGAGTTTCTCTTCTGCCGGATCTTTTTCCTCGATAGCGGCCTGTTCATCCACCTTGCGCTGATACTCTTCCTCATGCTCGGCGGCATATTCCCGGGCCCGTTCGATCAGAGCCTCGGCGGTCTTGGGACCAACACCCTCGATCCTGGTCAGCGTTTCGACATCGGCCGCAGCGAGACGCTGCACGGAGCTTATATCGATCTCGGCCAGCCGCTCTTCAAGCTTGTCGCCAACACCCTCGATCTGTCCAACCGGCACGAGCAATTCGGCCTCGCGGCGCTTGTTGTCGTTGTATTCGGTCTCCGACAGAATAGTCACCTTCCAGCCGGTAAGTTTCGACGCCAGCCGGGCGTTTTGCCCGCCACGACCGATCGCCAGTGACAGCTTCTCATCCTCAACCGCCACCGTCATTTTCTGATCGGCCTCAAAGACATCGATATACATCACCTTGGCCGGGGCCAGCGCGCGAGTAACGAACACTTCCGGACTGGTGGCGAACGGCACGATATCGATCCGTTCGTTGTTCAACTCGCGCACGATCGACTGCACCCGCACTCCCTTGATGCCGACACAGGCGCCGACCGGGTCAATCCGGTCATCGGACGAAAAAACGGCGATCTTCGCTCTTTCGCCGGGTTCGCGGGCAATCGCCTTGATCTCGATCACCTTTTCGTAAATCTCCGGCACTTCCAGTGCAAACAGGGTGTGCAGGAAGTTATTGCTAACCCGTGAGAGGATAATCTGCGAGCCTTTCATGCCCTTCTGGACATCGACAATCAACGCCCGAATACGATCGCCCTGGCGGAATTTCTCGCGCGGAATCTGCTCCTTTATCGGCATGATACCCTCGCCGCGGCCCAGATTGACAATCACATTGCCCTTGTCGATCTGCTGTACGACACCCGATACGAGCGTGCCGACTTTGTCGATATACTCCTCGTAGATCCGGTCGCGCTCCGCTTCGCGCACCTTTTGGATCAGAATCTGCTTCGCCGAAGCGATAGCGTTACGACCGAATTCCGTCTCATAGTCGATATAGATTTCGATCTCGTCGCCGATTTCCGCCTCGGGGTCCATCTCCTTCGCCTCGGCGGCGGTGATTTCCAGATGGACGTCCTCGATCTCTTCAACCACCTTCTTGGTGGCGATCATAAGAAGCTCATTTGCCTTGCGATCAAACCTGAAGCTGATATTGTCGGTGTAGTCGTATTTCTTCTTCGCGGCCGCCAGGAGACTTGCCTCGAGCGTCTCCAGTACCGCCTCGAATTCAATATTTTTTTCACGGGCAATCAGCGTCATTGCCTCGATCATATCAAACGGCATCTATGTCCTCTCCACTAAAATTGTATTTTCGCTTTGTCTATCTCGGCTAGGTCGACAGTAAAAGCTCCCTCATCGTTGTTGAACTCAACCTGGCTGTTCGAGATACCGCTGATCTCAGCGGTGACCTTCTTTTTCTTCTCGTCAACGAACTCCACACGAACCGTCTCCCCGATGCGATGCCGGAAGTCGGCTTCGGTCGTTAGCGGACGGTCAAGCCCGGGCGACGAGACCTCTAAAGTATAACCGGATTGGAAAATTCCGGTTCCGTCGATAATATCGCCGACCAGCCTCGAGAGCCGGGCGCACTCGTCAATCGTCATCCCGCGAGTGGAATAGACAAAAAGCCGCAGGGCGTTATTGTTCTTATAGCGCGATACGACCATGTCGACCAGTTCGGCCCCTTCGGCGGCCAGGGGCCGCTCGATCAACTCTCGGATCTGCATTTTTAGTTCATCAATACTCATCTCTTACCTGTAAAACAAACCAGAGCAGGCCCGGCCTGCTCAAGCTGGGTAGTATAGCGCAAAACTCCTTAATACGCAACAAAATAATGGGCGCGGGGAGCACTTAGTGGAGTTGCTTGGCAAGCTCTTTTACCGCCTGGACCACACCCTCAACCGGCACTTTCTCGATCTCGTCACGGTTGCGCGCTTTTACCTCTACCTTTCCTTCTTTCAACGACTTATCGCCAATCGTGATCCGTATCGGCATGCCGATCAGGTCGGCGTCGTTAAATTTCACGCCCGCCCGCACCGACCGGTCATCCATGAGGACATCAATCCCAGCTTCCTGAAGCCCCTGATAGATCTTCTGGGCGACCTCCTGGTGTTCCGGGCTGTCCAGCTTAAGCGGAATCAGTTCAACAAGATACGGCGCGATATTTTTCGGCCAGAT
>DAOWIC010000198.1 GCA_030641085.1 Calditrichota bacterium | reverse complement strand
GTCAGCTTCAGCTATCTCAACGATGACCTGGTGCTGAACGATGTCAACTTCGAGGTCAAACGGGGCGAGGTGGTGGCGATTGTCGGTCCCTCCGGCGGCGGCAAATCGACCCTGCTTGACCTGCTCCCGCGCTTCTACGATCCGCAACAGGGGAGGATTACGGTCGACGGCAATGATATCCGTTCCCTGCGGCTCGACTCGCTGAGGTCACTGATGGGCATCGTGACACAAGAGACCTACCTGTTTAACGACACGGTTCTCAGTAATATCGCCTACGGTCTTGACGGTATCTCACAGGAGAAGCTTGTCGAGACAGCACGCATGGCGAACGCCCACGAGTTTATCGAGCAGATGGATCAGGGATATAACACTGTGGTCGGCAACCGGGGCGTGATGCTCTCCGGCGGACAGCGCCAGCGTCTGGCGATTGCCCGGGCGCTTCTCAAAGACCCGCAGATATTGATATTCGATGAGGCCACCTCCGCGCTGGATACCGAGTCGGAGATTCTGGTGCAGGAGGCAATTGACCGCCTGATGAGCAACCGCACGACATTGGTCATCGCGCACCGGCTGTCCACGATCAAACATGCCGACCGGATCCTTGTTCTGGAACAGGGGTGCATTGTCGAAGACGGTACCCACGAGCAACTTCTCCAGCGGCAGGGACTATACAATCGGCTTTACTCGATGCAATTCAGGGATATCTAATGAATATCGCCTTTCTAAATTCCATCGAAAAAGAGACCTTCGGAGGCATGGAGGAATGGATCCGACTGGTATCGACCGGATTGATCGACCGCGGTCATGAGATCACGCTTATCGGCCGTAAGGAATCGGAATATCTCCGACGCATCTCGCAGGCCGAAGATCGAGTGCGCATCGAACCGCTGGACATTTCGGGCGATTTCAATCCGGCTACAATAGTCCGAGTCCGCAATATTATCGAGGCGCGTCGGATCGATCTGCTCAGTGTAAACTTCAACAAAGATATCCGCCTGGGCGGGTTGGCCGCGAGGTGGGTCGGGTCGATACCGGTCGTCTGGTCGGTCGGCATGAACATCACCAAAGATAAAGCGATTCACCGCTGGCTGACCCCGAAGCTGGTGGACCGGGCTATCGTTCCATCGGCATCGCTCAAATCTGAGATCACGCGATTCGGTTATATCGAGCCTGCTATTGTCGACGTGATTCCGATTGGTATCGCTCATCGGGAATTCCGACGCCCCGATCCCGAGTCCCGCAGAGCGTTGCGTGAGAAATACAACCTGCCACAAGAGGCAACCGTTGCGGTCACGGTGGGACGCTTCGTTTACAAGAAAGCGCACGAGTTCCTGATCGACGCCGCGCCGGAAATAATCGCTCAGCATCCGGAAATCTTCTTTCTCTTTGTGGGCGACGGTGTCAAGCGGGACGAGTACCGGCAGCAAATTAACCGTCTCGGGCTTGAGCGGCATTTCATTTTGACTGGCATGCTCGATAGCATTGATACCGAGCTGGCCGGAGCCGACCTGATGATTCATCCTGCGAAAGATGAACCGTTCGGAATCGCCATTCTGGAGGGAATGCGAGCAGGACTTCCGGTGGTGGCCGGACAGGTGGGCGGTATTCCGGAGGTGGTCGCCGAGGGCGAGACCGCGCTGCTTTGTGAGCCGTGCAATTCCGTCGCTCTTGCACAGTCGGTCAACGAGTTTTTGGATGATCGGCCGCGCATGGAGCGCTTTGGCCGGAAAGGTCAGCGGCGCTGCCGCGAACAGTTTCAACTCGATACAATGATCGACAACGTTGAACAGGCATTTACCCGGCTCATTGCAGCCGGGCCCGGATTAATGACCACCGGCAGAAATCCGGGCCGGGGGCGAAATCCGGTCAAGGAGTATCAATGAGAATTCTATTTTTTGATTCGATAGATCGCGATATCTTCGGCGGACTGGAGAACTGGATCGGCATTGTGGCCTCCAATTTCGTTCAGCGGGGGCACGATGTAACGGTCGCCGGGCGGCCCGATTCTGAGTTCCTGCGCCGCATTGCGACGCTTGACGACCGGATAAATATCCTTGATGTGAAAATATCGGGCGATTTCAACCCGTTTACGATCAAGACGATCAAGGACTACCTGCAGCAAAACGATATTGAGATCGCGTTTGTCAATTTCAACAAGGATATCCGGCTGGCCGGTCTCGCATCGGGGTGGCATGGTCGGACCCGGGTCATCTGGCGAGTCGGACTGGATATTACCAAGGACAATTTCGTTCACAAACAGCTCACGCCGCGCCTGATCGACGGGGTCATCACGCCCTCGCACGATCTGAAAAAGCAGATCACGCGATTCGGCTATATCACCGACGAAATGGTGACGGTAATTCATAACGGAACCACGATCAAGGATTTCCCGCGCCCGAATCCGCAGGCGAAGCAGGCGCTGCTCGACAAATACAATCTGTCGCCCGACAGCCTGATCGCGGTGACAGTCGGACGGTTTGTTAATCATAAGGGGCACGTTCATCTGATTGATGCCGCCCGCGAGATTGTGCCGAAACATCCCGATGTTGTTTTTATGTTCCTCGGTGACGGTCCGCTGGAGGCGGAGCACAAGAGGCGGATTGAGCAGTATGGCCTGACGAAGCATTTCGTGTTCGCCGGGATGCTCGATGATCTCGATCTGGAACTGGGCGGGTCCGACATGGCGATTCATCCGTCGATTATCGAACCGTTCTCCAACGCGCTGCTGGAGTGTATGCGCGCCGGGTTGCCGATTGTCGCCACTCGTGTCGGGGGCACGGCTGAGGCGCTTACTCATGAATGCGAGGCGCTGCTGGTGGAACCGTCCCGACCCGATCAACTGGCGGCGGCGATTATGCGCTATCTCGATGCGCCCGATCTGCGCGAAAAACTGGGCAACGCCGCTCAGAAAAGATGGCGTGAAGAGTTTACAATTGATACCATGCTGGATAAAGTGGAACGATATCTGGCCGGATTTTTAGAGGCTGAACCACGAAAATGAACCGACTGAAACCACTCGAACACAAATTCAAAGCCTTTTTCTTCGATGTCTTCAAACGATATCTGAAAAAGGGTCAGAAGGATTTCGTGCCGCTCGACGGGATTAAGATCAAGCGCGTGCTTTTCCTGCGTCAGGAGAAAATCGGCGATATGGTGATTTCGTTTCCGGTTTTCGACGGACTCAAGAAGCATTTCCCGCATATTAGGATCGCTATTCTCGGTTCGCCTACCAACTATGCCATCATCAAGGATGATCCGCGTTTTGATGAGATCTATATCTACACCAAGAACGCTTACAAGGATATCAAGACGCTGATGGCGATGCGGCAGGGTGATTATGATTGTGTCGTTGATATGATCGGCAACGATTCGGTGACGGCGCTCTTTTTGTCACAGATGTCGGCGCCGGGAAAACCGCGCATCGGGGTGGGTAAGGTCAAGTACCGCGAGTATTACGATTTCAACTATGACCATCGCCTCGGCAACACCGGGCATATTATCGAGAACACGCTGAAGATTCTGGAAGCGTTCAATATCGACAGCGAACAGATTAGCGGCTATGCCGAGCCGTATATCAGGCCCGAGACGGTCGAGAAGGCGGCGGCCTACATTGAGCGGATCAACCAGCGTGGCACTCAGGCGCTCAAGGTAGGCTATAACCTGTCGGCCGGATCGCCTACGCGTGTTTGGGCGGAAGAAAAGGCGGTGGAACTGCTGAAGCGGATCAGGCGTCATGTCGGCGACGGC
>DAOWIC010000051.1 GCA_030641085.1 Calditrichota bacterium | reverse complement strand
TGGTGCGTGGCGCCATCCGGCCCCACCGACACACCGCCGTGAGCGCCGACAATGAGAACATTGAAATCACCGTAGCAGACCGAAACCCGGACCTGGTCGAGGTTGCGCGCCGATGAAAAGACGCCGTAAGTACCAAAGACCGGTATCTTGCCCTCCTTGGCCAGACCGGCCGCAACTGTGGTAGCCCCCTGTTCGGCCACGCCGACCGAGATAAAGCGATCTTTGCGTTCCGGGTGGTTTTTGTGGAAATCGGAGATCGTGATCGAATCGGAGATGTCGGCCCCGATACAGACAACTCGTTCATCGTCGCCATACTTGTCGAGCGCGCGGCCGAAACCCTTGCGAGTCGGGTCCATCTCGACGGTCATTTTGTCCGAGGCGTTCCACCAGAAGTCGCGCGAAAACGCCGGCATTTTTTCCGATAGCGATTTTTCCACCTGCGCCTCATACTCGCGGCCATAGGCAAGCATATCTTCGACATCGAACTCGTCGGTCAGGCTGAGTTCGGCCAACGCCTGATCGAGCTGTTCGCAGTTCGGCGACTTGCCGTGCCAGCCGACTGCGTTCTCCATGAAAGATACGCCTCTGCCCTTATTCGTATTGCAGATGAGCACGACCGGCTTACCGGTGTCGTTGCGGTTACGGGCGAAATCAAGCTTTGCGACAATATCGTCCATGTCGTGGCCGTCCACCTCCAGCACGTGCCAGCCAAACGACCGATATTTTTCGTCGAGGGGATCAATATTCATCACATCCGCAACCTCACCATCAATCTGCAGCCGGTTCTTGTCGATGATCAGCACCAGCTTGTCAAGCCGATGATGGGCCGCCGTCATGGCCGCCTCCCAGATCGAACCTTCCTGCTGCTCGCCGTCGGAACTGATCACAAACACGCGATAGTCTTTCTTATCGAGTTTAGCAGCTAGCGCCACGCCAACGCCAACCGAAAAGCCCTGTCCGAGCGAGCCGGAGGATATTTCGACACCATCAAGCTCCAAGTGATGCGGGTGCCCCTGAAACGGCGAGCCGAGCATGCGCAGTTTCATGATCTCCCGCTCAGGGAAATAGCCGCAGGTCGCCAGCGAGACATAGAGCGCGGGGGCTTTATGTCCGGCCGACCAGAGGATTCGATCTCGGTCTTCCCAATCGGGCTCGGATGGTTTGTGTTTGGCTATTTTAAGATAGAGCGCGGCGCAGATGTCCATAATTCCCAGCGTGCCGCCGGAATGCCCGGAACCGGCTGAACATAACGAAATCAGGTTAAGGCCGCGCATCCGATTGGCCGCCGTTATCAATTCGGAGATCGAGAAATCGTGGGTGGTAAAATCTTTTATTGCTCGTGCCGACGCCATTTGCCAAACCCTCTTAGCTACGGCCAACTTGGTACACCGTTATAGCTTATAGCCAATTAAAGAAAAGGGGGGTCAGAAGTCAATCCTGTCGGATAAAAGTTTTTCAATCAGTTCGGTCAATTCGGCGTGGAATTCCTCGGGCGACTTATCGTTTACTATCAAATAGTCGGCCCGTGATGTAAAGACCCGGTGGTCGAGCTGACGATCCTGACGGGCGCGGGCATCCTCGGCGCTAATGCCACGAGCCTCAAGTCGCCTAAGTCGCAGTTCTTCGGGCGCGTCAATCACCAGCACCAGGTCGACGATCCCATCGAGACTCCAGTCCAGCAAAAGGGCGGCATCGATAACGACTATTTTATACTGCCGTGACAATTCGCGCATCTGCAGTCTCAATTCCCGCAGCAGGTACGGATGAATCAGGCGATTCAGCTTCTCCTTCGCTTCATCGCTTGAGAAAGCCAGCGCGGCCAGTTCCTTGCGCAGCAACTTGCCGCTGTCATCGACAATCTCCGGGCCGAATTCTGCGATGAGCTTTTCCAGCAGCTGGGGGGTCTCATCCACCACCGTCTGACCGATCCGGTCGGCGTCGATAATCGCCGCACCGTGTTCGGCGAACAGCGCCGCCGCGGTTGACTTGCCTGAACCTATCAGGCCGGTTATACCTATAAACATAACGGTAAACTAACAGCGTTTGGACCGATTTTTCAAGTTGAATCTGATATTTCGGATATTATAGAAAAGCCCGGCCGATAGCCGGGCTTTTTGCTTCTTCGATGAAGAACTAACGCTGCTTTCCCCCCAAATCTATCCGATAGGCGAGGCCTATCGCCAGAAAGGTGCGGTAATCATTAAAGCCGTACGGTGTCTGCCTCAGGGAGGTGCCGAGATCGGAGTTACGTTCACTGAGATAGTTGGAGTAAAAGTCGTGATCCACTTCGGCGAAAAACGAAATGCGTTCCGCCACCGGTAGTTTGAATCCAAGCGATGCCGACAGTGAATAGAAACTGCCGTACGGCGAGTTATAGCCTATGTAAGAGGCGTTGCTGAGTGGTTGCGACTGGTTCGGCCCGGCGGTATACACTTCCGTGTTACTGCCGCCGTAATAACCGAGACTGCCGTTTATCGTAACATACGGCCGCAACAGGCCGCCGATATCCGCCTCGGCATACGGCGCGACCGAAAAGCGAAGCGAATACTCCGTCTCTCCCACGCTGTTGGGATCGACTGTCGTGAACAGGTGGTCTATCTGAGAATAGGAACCATACCGGTTTCTGATATAGCCGACCGTGGCACGCAACGCGAAATTATTAGAGAAATAAAAATCACCTGCGACCGCGCCCCCGATCAGCCGGCCCCCGGCATCGCCGGCCGTTGTCTCCGACAGATTCACCAGCAGCATCGGTGATATATCCACCCGCTTCACGTCGGCCGAAGTCGAAAGCGGCACTGCCAGCAACAGAGCGATGAGAATCAGCAATCGTTTATTCATGACACCTTCCAGGTTACAATTCCAGGTTCCTTCTAATTATAAATACGCTGAAGGCATGAAATTGTGCCGCGAGAATGTGAATATTCCCGCGCTCGCCTACTTTGCGTCGAGCCAGTTATCCCCCACTCCCATGTCGGCCACGATCGGTACTTTCAACTTGACCGCTTTCTCCATGCCGACCTTGACAATCTTTTTCACCTGCTCCAGTTCATCTTTGTAAACATCGAAGACCAGCTCGTCGTGAACCTGCAGGACCATTTTGGACCGCATTGAGGCCATTTTGCGGTGAATCGCTATCATAGCGACCTTGATCATGTCGGCCGAGGTGCCCTGAATCGGCGTGTTGATCGCAACCCGTTCGGCAAATTGGCGAATGCTGAAATTGCGGCTACTGATCTCCGGTAGATAACGGCGACGGTTAAACATGGTCAGGACATAACCCTTGTCGCGCGCGAACTGCTTCATCTGTTCCATGTACTGCTTGATTCCGGGATAACGCTCGAAGTAGGTCTCGATGAAAACCTTCGACTCCTCCATCGAAAGCTCCGACTGCTGCGACAGGCCGAATGCGGACACACCATAGATGATGGCGAAGTTGGCCGTTTTGGCCGAGCGACGCATGGCGGCGGTGACATCTTTTAGGTCCACACCATATACTTCGGCCGCGGTCCGAGCGTGAATATCCTCTTTTTCGGCAAACGCCTTGATAAGCCCCTTGTCGTCGGAGTAATGCGCCAGCACCCTCAACTCTATCTGCGAGTAATCGGCCACCAGCAACGTATGTTCGGCATCGCTCGGGATAAACGCCTTGCGAATCTGACGTCCCTCCTCGGTGCGCACCGGGATATTTTGCAGGTTGGGGTCGGTCGATGATAGCCGACCGGTGGCGGCGATAGTCTGGTTGAACGAGGTGTGAACTTTGCCGGTCTCGGGATTGATCAGCTTCGGGATCGCATCGATGTATGTATTCTTCAGTTTGGTCAACTGGCGATAGTCGAGGATCAACTTCGGGAAATCGTGAATCGTGGCCAGCTCTTCGAGCACTTTTACATCGGTCGAGTAGCCGGTTTTTTTGGCCGTCTTACCCTTGGTGGGCAGGCCGAGTTTGTCAAACAGCACGTGCGACAGTTGCTGAGTGGAGTTGATATTGAACTCCCCCCCGGCAGCCTTGTATATCTCCGACTTAAGACTATCGAGCTTGCCCTGCATCTCGGTCGACAGTCCCCCCAGGAGTTCGGAGTCGACCCGGATCCCGGCCTGTTCCATATCGGCCAGAACACGGATCAGCGGCAACTCGATATTGTAGTACAGGTTGACCATCTCATGCTCGTCAATCATCGGAGCCAGAACACCGCGCAGGCGGTAGGTGTAATCAGCGTCCTCGGCGGCATAGAAGGTCGCCTTTTTGACAGGCACTATATCGAAAGTCTTCTGGTTCTTGCCGGACCCGATCAGGTCCGAGATCGGCTGCATGTTATAGTCAAAATGCTTCTTGGCCAACAGGCTCAGCGAATGTTCGCGCGAAGACGGATCGAGTACGTACGAAGCGAGCATTGTGTCGAACGATATCGGCTCTATTTCAATTCCGTATCGCCGCAGTACATGCAGGTCGTATTTGATGTTCTGCCCCGCCTTCTGGACCTTGGCGTTTTCGAGCAGCTTTTTTATTTCTGACAGGGCTTTGTCGAACGGAAGGTTGGTCTCTCCCTCGCCGGAATGCGCCAGCGGGATATAATAGCCGACGCCGGCCTTGTCCGACAGCGATACACCCACCAGTTCCGCCTGTAATGGATTGATCGATGTCGTCTCGGTATCGACCGCGATCTCCTTCAGTGCCGCCAGCCTTTTGAGCAGCTTTTTCAACGCGTCCATGCTGTCGATCAAGGTGTAGTCCGCTTTGGCCGGTGTCGTTGT
>DAOWIC010000036.1 GCA_030641085.1 Calditrichota bacterium | reverse complement strand
TGGCATTGGCAATTCGTTCGGAATACGTTTGATAGGCAACGTAGCTCAACTTTCCACCTCATCCGCCAGCAGCGTGTCTCTGATCACCTCAAACTGTGATTCGAGGCGAGCGTCGATATCGCCGGTGGGCGTCTCGATAAAGCAACCCCCCACTCGCACGCGCGGGTCAGGTTCGATGGCTATCTCTTTGATGGCGGTGGAGTTTTGGAGAAAGCGGTCTATCCCCTGCTCAACGATCGGCAGGTGGTTGGGATGGACCTTGATTTTCAGATGCGAGCGATCGACCAGCGTGTCAATGACGCCCTCGATCATTTTCAGCGTGACTTCGGGATCGATTTCTACGGCGTCAAAGGTGACTTTGCGACTGATGGCGATAATGATCTCGAGGACAGCTCCCCGGGCCTCATCCAGCAGCGCCTCCCGCTGCGAAATCGTGTCCTTGATGACCTGGTCAAACTGACTCAGCACCTTGGAGGCCTCGGCTAAACCCACCTTCAGTCCGGCCTGATGACCGGCGTCATATCCCTCCTTACGTGACTGGGCGACTTCCTCCTGGACCACCTGTTCGATCTTGAAGACTTCCGAGATCGGGATCAGCTTGGCGCCGTCGGGATCGGTGAGAACCGAAACAACCGGAAAAATACTCGACAGTCTCTTCTCGGCCTGAGCCTCGGTGTCGAAGTCGAGATGTTTTCCCCCGATAAAGACGCGTGGCGCGTCGACAGTCCTGCGGATCAGTTTAGACAATGATATCCTCTTTTCCGCCGCGGCCGGAGATAATCACCTGACCCTCTTCCTCAAGACGACGGACCGATTCGACAATACGGCCCTGTGCAGCCTCGACATCGGATAGGCGCGTCGGGCCCATGAATTCCATCTCTTCCTTTATCATCACCGCGACGCGTTCGGACACGTTGCTGAATATCTTGTTCTTGACCTCATCAATGGTGGCCTTGAGGGCAATCGCGATATCTTTCGTTTCAACTTCCTTAAGCAGACGCTGGATGGAGCGGTCATCAAGCAACACGAGGTCGTCGAAAACGAACATCATGTTCTTGATTTCCGAGGCCAGATCGCCGTCCTCTGCCTCGAGTGACTGGAGGATGTTTTTCTCGGCTGAGGTGTCGATCAAATTGAGAATTTCGGCAATCGCCTTGGCGCCGCCCGAGGCGGACATCTCACCGCCGGCGGTTTCCTCGAAGTGTCCTTCCAGAGTCGATTCGATCTCCTTGAGAATTTCCGGGGCGATCTTTTCCATGGTCGCGATCCTTAGCGAGACCTCGGCCTGCAGCTCCGGGGTTAGCTCGGAGAGCACCGCGGCGGCGTGCTGAGGGCTTAGCTGGGTCATAATGAGCGAAATTGTCTGGGGGTGTTCACTCTGCAAAAAGCCGGTAAGCTGCTTGGGATCGATATCCTTGAGCAGCGAGAAGCCCTTGGATGAGAAGGACGACTCGAGGCGGTGCATGATTTCGCGCGCCTTGTGGGCGCCAACTGCCTTTTCGAGAATCTGCTGGGCGAAATCGACACCACCCTGGGAAACATACTGCCGCGCCATAAAAATCTGATGACATTCGCTGATTACTTTTTCTTCGATATCGGAAGGTACATCGCGCATATTGGCGATCTCGACCGTGATTTTCTCCAGCTCCACTTCGTTGAGTCCTTTGAGAACGAACGCGGAGACTTCGGGGCCGAAGGCGATCAGGGCAACTGCAGACCTCTGCATCGGCGTCATTTCTTCATAGTTCCAGGCCATATTGTACCTACTCAACCATCATGGTTTTAATGACTTTGGCGATCTCTTCCGGCTCTTCGCGCGCCGTTTCCTGCATCTTGTCGATGAGCTTAGCCTGACGTTTTTCAGGCACGACCGGCTCCAGAGGTTCCTCTGTCATGATGCTTGTGGCGGACGGCATTTGCTGCTGGGGCCGCGGAACAGTCGCCGGCACAAGCCTGCCCAGCGCCGCAAACAACTTCGAGGACTTCTTCTTTACATAAAAGAAAACGAACAACAACAGGAGCGCCAGGCCGATTTTCTTGCCCATCTCCCAGTAGAATTCCTGCTGGTACATAGTGTCCAGCAACCGCCGGTCATCCTCGAGATTCTGGCGATCAAAGGCGATATTGACCATTTCGATCTGATCGTTGCGTTGAGGGTCAAAACCGACCGAGTTTTTCACGATAGAGGCCAGTCGGTCAAGCTCTTCCTGAGAACGGGGCTGGTAGATCATTTCGGCGCCGTCTTCACCCTCAACTTCGCTGTAAACACCGTCGACCAGTACGGCCACCGAGAGTCGGTCGACAGTACCGACCGCGTTGATCAAGTGCTCGACGGTTTTATTCAATTCGTAGTTGGTTATAACAGTCTCGGAATTATCATCCTGCGTGCTTTCGGAGGCTTCCGAGGGTTTATCCGATGTCGCCAGCGAGGTCTTGGTTCTCTCCTCACTTCGCACCGACGGGCTGTTGGCGTCGAACATCTCCGACGTCTTCTCTACCTGCTGGAAATCGAGATCCGATGTTACCCTAACCACCGACTTGCCCGCGCCGAGCACCTCATCGAGCATGCTCTGGGCTTTGCTTTGAAGGTAGTCTTCCACCTTCTTGCGGACATCGAGCTGCGATGACGTTAGCCCCGCCAGTTGGTCGGTTTCGGTGCCGGAGGTGAGCAGGTTGCCGTCGTAATCAACGATGGCGATACTGCTCGGTTCCAGACCCTCGACTGATGAGGCAACCAAATGGGTAATGCCGTTTATCTGGTGGGCGGAAAGCGACCGGTTGCCTTTCAGCTTGAGGACAACCGAGGCGGTGGACTGTTTCTGGTCCTGCTTGAACAGTCTTTCCTTGGGCATGACAATATGCACCCGCGCCGCCTGAACCTCGTTTAGTTGCATGATCGTCCGGGTCAGCTCACCCTCGAGCGCTCGCCGGAAATTAAGGTTCTGCAGAAAATCGGTCATGCCGAGATTGTTTTCATCAAAAATGGAATAACCTACCGTGCCGGAGCGCGGCAGACCCTCGCTGGCGAGGGCGATCCTGGTCTTGTAAACATCTCCGGACGGCACCTCGATCGTGCGGCCACCGCCAGTGAGATTGTACTGAATCTTGTTGTCGTTGAGCCAGGTAATAACTTCGCCGGCTTCGCTCTCATCGAGATCGGAGTACAACCGTGAGTAGGTCACACTGTTGAGCCAGCCGACGACAAATATCGCGCCGACGATCGTACCGCCGCCGATTCCCAGGAGCATCATGACCTGACTGGCGGTCATGTGGCTCACATAGTTCATTGCGTTCTTGAAAAAACCTCTTATACTCTCCATCGCCAATCCTATTAGACTTCGTTTTTAGTCAACCATCCATGGTTTCTATTATGATGAACAGCGGTTATTACATTTGCATGCGCATGATCTCGTTATAGGCTGACATCAGTTTGTTCCTGACCTCCAGCAAAAGATCCATGCTTATTCCTGCCTCCTGGGCTTTTATCATTACATCGTGAAGCTCCACCGGTTCACCGGCCATGAGCGCCTGTTGCGACTGGGCGGCATCCAACTGCGTCTCGTTGACGGAGTTTATCATGTTCGAAAGCACATCGCCAAAACTCACCCCGGATTTAGCATCGGGGCCGGCGACTTCGCCCTGGCCGCCGGTGACCTTTTCAATCAGACCGGGGATCATTCGATTGATATTGCCAACTGGGTTGCTCATGATCACACCTTTACATCAATCACACTACCCAGACCACTGTCAGCCTCATGGCTGCTGGTACGGTTGTAGCCCGGACCGAATTTACCGGAATCCTTATAGCGACTGAACAGCAGGTCCAGAGCGTTCTTTTCCTCGGTGGTGAGAAAGTCGGCATAGTTGCCGGACGCCGGTTTCACCGAGAGTTTCGACTCGGAGGTCTCTTCCGTCTGGCGCGAAGCGGCGGCCTGTTCAGCGGCCTGTGACTTGCTTTCCTCGACCGGACGTGAGACCGGTTTTTCCTGCTGATTGGTCTGCTGGTAAGACTGAATTGCTACCGGATTGATTTCCATATCTCAAACCTCGTTCCAATTAAATGTCCAGGGCTGTTTCCGCCATCTTCTTGGCGGTGGAAATGGCTACAGTGTTGGCTTCGTACGCTCGCGATGCAGCCATCATATCAACCATTTCGTTAACAATTTCAATATCCGGGTACTTGACATACCCCTCTTCGTTAGCGTCAGGATGGCTCGGATCGTGAACCATCTTTCCTTCGGACTCTCTATCCTCGATCACCTGCATGTCGACCGACGAGAGTTCACTCCTTTGGCCGCCGGCGTGCATACCGCCGCCGAGGTGTTTTTGATTGGTCCGGGCAAGCTGGACATCGGCTTTTCTCAGGTAAGAGCTGAAGTTGCCGGTGACCTTGTCTTCGGCGACTACCACGCGCTGGCGATTATATGCCCCGCCCTCCTCGGTTCGCGTGGTTTCGGCGTTGGCGATATTCTGCGCCGTTACGTTCATTTTGGCTCTCTGAACCGAAAGCCCTTTCGCCGACAATTCTATCGCGTTAAGTAATCCGCCCATCATCTAACCTCTACTTGCTCTGAATAACCTTGCGCAGGTTCTCAAACTTGCGTTGGAGCATGGTGGCACCCACCGTGTAGCGCAGTTCATTCTGCGCCAGGTTGGAAATCTCTTTATCAATGTCGACGGAGTTCATGTCTCCGTCCTGGACTTTCGTTTCGATTGGCTTGGGAGCCCGGGCTTCGTGATTGCCGGTAGGAATATGAGCTTTGTGCGTTGTTACTCCGGCCAACTGACTGCCGGTGCTCGTGGCCCGCTTGAACTCACCCTGAAAATCAATATCGCGACTTTCGTAGCCGGGAGTGGAAACGTTGGCCACGTTCCCGCTTATCAGCTTGTGCCGGAGCGAGGCCAGATCGAGATACTTCTGGTAGGTCGGAACTCCAACCCCGTTGAACAGAAAGTTTGTCAGTTTATTTTCCATATTCCTGAGCCAATTAGATTTACTCGTTTCACTGTCAAAGCAAGGGCGATGCCAAAAGCGCAGACAACAGAGTATCGCATTGTAATACATAAGGTTACTATGCGACGCGGGAATGCGAGTCAGGGTGCGAATTGGGGGCTGTGAGAAAAGTTTTCCGGCAAAGAAAGAAGAAATTACTGCCCTTCAGTGGCGTAATACAGCTCGGATGTTGGCTCTTTTAGGGTCAGTTCCATGGTCATTATTACCACATCGATTCGTCGGTTCTTGGCCCGATTCTCGATCGTCGTGTTGGGCCGAACCGGCCGGTATTGACCGTATCCGAGAGCCGAAATCCTGTCGGGCGGCATGGAAAAATTATCGATAAAGTAACGCACTACCGAGGTGGCGCGAGTGGTGGACAATTCCCAATTGGAGGGAAATTGCAGCGTATTGATCGACCGGTCGTCGGTGTGACCTTCCACCCGGATGTGATTGGGCAGGTCAACAATGCGCTCATAGATTATGTCCAGAACATCCATGGCTCTCGTGCCCATATCGGCCGAACCGGCATCAAACAGCGCCGATTCCATAATGTGCACCACCAGGCCGCGTTCGGTGATTTCGGTCTGGACATCCTCCTGACGTCCGATATTGGAGAATCTTTCCTCTATCTGCTTCTGGATCATGCGCAGATTGCCCAGTTTGAGCAGACCATGACCCTTCGGCGGCTGGTCATCCTGGACATACTTGAGCGCCGTTTCGCCTCCCCTGAGAACGCCGCTGAGCGCCTTGGCCATCTTGCCGAAACGCTTGGCGTCGACCTGCGACATGGAGTACATGACGACAAAAAAGGCCAGCAACAGTGTAATCAGGTCGGCATAGGTAAGCAGCCAGCGATCCTGATTCTCCTGATCGTCCATCTTTGATCTGCGGCGGCGCAAGGTCTACACCTCTTTGCCGCGGTGAGCTGGGGGGATAAACGATAGCAGTCGGGTGCGGATATTGCGTGGATTCTCGCCGGACTGAAGCGCCACCACGCCTTCCATAATCAACTCCAGGTGGGCGATCTCCTCCTCGTGTCGCATCCGCAGCTTGTCGGATACCGGCAGCAAGAAGAGGTTGGCCAGGCCAACGCCCCAGAGCGTGGCGATAAACGCCACCGCGATCGCTCCGGCCATGCGGCTGGCGTCGGAAGTGTCGGACAGAGCGTGGATCAGGCCCAGCACGGTGCCGAGAATGCCCATAGTAGGCGACAAACCCCCGGCCTTTTGAAAGAAGATTATGCCCTGTTTGTGCCGCTCTTCGATATATGCGATCTCCGTTTCGAGAATCTCGCGCAATACGGTAATCTCGGTACCGTCGATTACCAGTTGGATCGCCTTGCGGAAAAACGGATTGCCGATCAGCTTCAGGTCAGCCTCAAGACCGAGAATTCCTTCCCGCCGGGCTTTCTCAGACAGCGCTACGAACGCGGTTATCGTGGCCGCAAAAGAACGCGAACCGTTGGTGAAAGCGAGCCTCAGGAAAGTCGGTACTTTCAGCACTGTCCGCATCGAGGTGGTGATGGTGGTTGCTCCCAGCGTTCCGCCTATGACGATCGTCATGGGTGCCAGGAGGAAGATGGAGTCCACCGTTCCCCCTTCAAGGGCGAAGGAACCGCCGATGGCGCCAAGCGCCACGAATAGGCCGATAATAGTCGCAAAATCCATAATCAGGCCGGGCTACAATTTTTTATTCTGTGCCAAAATTCTCCACTTGAGGGCGCATTTACCCTCTTTCTTTAAGACTATCGGCACAAATTTACTGTAATGAAGCGGATTTAGGCTTTGAGACGCAAAAAAGTCGGCCGTTGACCGACCGGCAACACTTAGTCGGGATCCAGGATTTTGTACTCGGCCAGCTTATTTCGGATAGTGCGAGTTGTGATACCCAGTACCTCTGCCGCCCGCGTCTTGTTCCCGTTGTATTTCTCGAGGGTCTTCAGGATCAGGTATTTCGTACCTTCCTCGAGCTTCATCGGGATTTGCAGCGACGGCAGTTCATCTCCGGCCGGGCCAAGAGCCAGTTCAGCCGGGAAATAATCCTCGGTGATAACCGGGCCCCGGGCTGTGACCACCGCCCGCTCGATCAGATTTTCCAGCTCGCGGACATTGCCCGGCCAGTGGTAGCTCATCAGCAAAGTCATCGCGCTTTGATCGAGACCGCTTACCCGGCGTGAGTTCTCCCGATTGTACTTGTTGATAAAGTGTTCGATCAAGAGCGGGATATCTTCGCGACGCTCGTAGAGCGGCACCAGGTAAACCGGGATGACATTCAGACGGTAGAAAAGGTCATCGCGAAACTTACCGGCGGCAATGTATTCTTTCAGGTTGCGATTGGAGGTGGCGATTATACGGATATCGACAGCGATAGTCGAACTGGAGCCGATCCGCTCGAACTCCCGTTCCTGGATAACACGCAACAGCTTCGATTGCAGATTGAGCGGCATCTCGGAGATTTCGTCCAAGAGCAAAGTCCCGCCATCGGCCAGTTCGAACCGGCCCCGGTTGGTTTTTTTGGCGTCAGTAAAGGCGCCCTTTTCGTATCCGAACAACTCCGCCTCAACCAGGTTCTCCGGCAGCGCGGCACAGTTCAGTTTTATGAACGGGCCGTCCTTGCGATTGGACGAATAGTGAATCGCCCGGGCTACCAGTTCCTTACCGGTACCGGACCCTCCGGTTATCATAACCGTAGAGCGAGCGTCGGCCACCGACTGGATCAGGTCAAAAACCTCTTTCATCACCCTGGATTTGCCGATGATACTCTGGAATTTGTGAGCCAGGTCCTTGCGCAGAATTTCGTTCTCCGACCGCAGATTGAGGATTTCGGTGGCTCGACTGAGCAGATGTTCCAGCGTCTCGGGCAGAACCGGCTTCAGCAGGAAGTCATAGGCGCCCAGTTTGATCGCCTTGACAGCCGTCTCCACCGTACCGTAGGCGGTCATCATTATGACAACCGTGTCCGGGCTTATCTGTTTGATCCGCTTGAGCAACGTGATACCGTCGATCTCTTTCATCTTCAGATCGGTCAGCACGATATCGAATGTCTGCTCTTTTACCAACAACAGCGCTTCCTCGCCGGACAGCACCGAGCGACAGGAGTAACCCGACCGCCGCAGAGTTTCAACGAGAAATTCATTTACCAGTTTATCATCGTCTACAACAAGGATGGAATATTTCATTGTTTACGCTCCATGTAAACATTATCAGTCTGAGTTGGGATCAGCAGCGTGAACCTGGCGCCGGCGGCATTATCGAGGTTCTCGACAAAAATATCCCCCCCGTGCGCTCGGGCAATCTTCCAGGCTACAGCCAGTCCCAGCCCGCTCCCCTCTCGGCGCGTTGTAAAAAACGGCGCAAAAATCTTGTCGATATTCTCCTGAGGTACTCCGGGTCCGTTATCGGTAATCGTAGTTTCAACCACGGTTTCATTCATGTCCAGAAGCAGCCGGTCGGAGTAGCGCGAGCGCGCAATTTCCTGAGGCAGTACGGTGACGCTCAGTTCCAGCCGACCATCTTCGTCGCATGCGTCGATAGCGTTGGAAAAGACATTGAAGAAGGTCTGGCGCAGCAACATACGGTCGATGCTCAGCCAGAGAGGCCCCGGGAGCGCTGCCTCAAAAGGCTGCAGGTCTATCTGGAAATCATCCATTCGGTGCGAATTGTCGATTGTGAACTGGTCGATAGTGGCGTTCAAAAATTCCTGATAGTCGACCATTCTGGCGTTGATTTCTTCATAACGGGTGTAGTTCAGAAGGGTCTCGACGGTGTTGTTGAGGCTTTCCACTCCCCGGCTGATTTTTTTGACCAGCTTCTTTTTGGGATCATTATCATTGATATCCCTTTCGAGCAGAGCGGCAAAACCGCCGATACCGCTGAGCGGGTTGCGCACTTCGTGGGCGATTGTGGCCGCCATCT
>DAOWIC010000069.1 GCA_030641085.1 Calditrichota bacterium | reverse complement strand
GGTCATCTTGACATAACCGCCGAGCGGTATCAGGCCGATGCAGTACTCGGTATCGCCCCTCTTGCGCGTGAATATGTTCGGCGGAAAACCGAGCGAGAATTTCTCAACCCGGACCCCGACCCGCTTGGCTACCAGGAAGTGGCCCAGTTCGTGGATAAAAATCAGAATACCCAGTACAAATACGAATGATACTATGGTCAGGAGCATGTCGGTTTTCCTATCATCTTCTCTACATGTTGGCGGGCCATCCGGTCGGCATTCAGAATATCCTCCAAAGTCGGCCGGGAGACCCCTTCTATAGTTTCTACGGCATCTTCTATTAATTCGGCAATCTGCAGAAATTTGATACCCTTATTCAAAAATGCGTCGACCGCAACCTCGTTGGCCGCGTTGAAAATTGCCGGTGCGGTGCCGGCGGCGGCGGCCACATCATAGGCAAGTTTCAGCGCCGGGAATCTATCGAAATCGGGCTGCTCAAAGGTCAACTCGGAGAGGCTGTCCAGGTTGAGCGCCCCGAAGTTGGACGCCACCCGCTTCGGCCAGAATAGCGCGTAGCTGATCGGCAACCGCATATCGGGCGCGGAGAGCTGCGCCATTATCGATGAATCGACGAACTCCACCATCGAGTGGATAGTCGACTGCGGGTGGATGACGACTTTCAGCTTTTCGGTCGGCATCGAGAACAGTACTACCGCCTCGATAACCTCCAGACCCTTGTTGGCCAGAGTGGAAGAGTCAACTGTAATCTTGGGGCCCATTTTCCAAGTCGGATGATTCAGCGCCTGTTTGACTGTTACCTCGCGTAACTGATCGAGTGAGAACTTGCGGAACGGACCGCCCGAGGCGGTGATAATAATGCGCCTGACCTCCTCCTCGCGGGAGTTGCCGAGCGCCTGCCAGATGGCGGAGTGTTCCGAGTCGATCGGCAGGATCAGCGCTTTGGTCTTTTCGACCAGCGGCGGGAACAGCGGGCCGCCGGTTACCAGCGATTCTTTGTTGGCCAGCGCCAGCCGTTTGCCTTTTTTTACCGCCTCCAGCGACGCCAGCAATCCAGCCGCGCCAACAACCGCGTTGACGACTATATCGACCTCGGCCAGTCCGGCCAGGTGGACCATCTCGTCGCGGCCAACCAGAACTTCAACCGGCTCGTCCTTCACCCGCTCTTTAAGTGCGGCGCCACTGTCGGGATTGATGATACACAGATACTGGGGACGGAAAGCGCGATACTGTTTGATCAGCAGTTCGACATTGGAATGGGCGGCCAACGCACGGATGTCGAATTGGCCCGGGTGAGCTTTGACTACATCGAGGGTCGAGCGGCCGATTGAGCCGGTGGACCCCAGTAGAGCTATCTTTTTGGCAGTCATACAGGTCTTATAACGAAAGGGCCGGTTGGCTGTTCCATAAAAACCAGCGGCGAAACTAAAAGGCGGGAGCGTATCACTTCCCGCCAGAGTTACCGAACCGGACTTTCATCGGTCCTTATAGGGAGTTGCCCTCGGCGTCCGAAAGAAACGCTTTGCGCAGGTAGACATCCTCGACCGGCCGTGAAATCTCACGCGGATTCATCGGATTCGCCTTGCACTCGACCTTACCCATTTTCGCCAGCGCGTCGTAGCCTTTAACCATCTGGCCAAAAACAGTGTACTCACCGTCGAGGCTCATGGTCGAGCGGTTCCTCGCCAGACAGACAAAAAACTGGCAGGAGGCGGAGTTCGGGTCGCGCCCACGTGCCATCGAAAGCGTACCGGTCTGGTGTTCCATCTTGGAGAATTCTGCCGGGAGATAATAGTTGGCGTTGCCGGTGCCGTTGTTATTGGGGTCGCCGCCCTGAATCATGAAGCCGTCGATGATCCGGAAGAAGAGCGTCCCATCGTAAAAGCCCTCGCCGGTGCGAGCGACAAACGAGTCAACATGAGCCGGGGCGATATCGCGATAAAGCTCCAGCGTCATATTGCCAAAATCGGTCTGAATCGTAACAAAAGTGTTATTCTCATCCCTGATCGGGTAACGCTTCGCGGCCAGAGTATCGGCTGGATCGGCCACCGCGGCGACAGCCTCGGTCTTTTCGGCGTCGGTGGTAACGTCGGTTTCGGTCTTTTCGTCCGAGGAACACCCGATAGTCAATCCCAGC
The DNA here is from genome assembly GCA_030641085.1 of Calditrichota bacterium. Classification (GTDB taxonomy): domain Bacteria; phylum Zixibacteria; class MSB-5A5; order GN15; family FEB-12; genus DAOWIC01. The sequence goes on along the minus strand of DAOWIC010000069.1, from coordinate 1,123 downwards.
AACAGCAACAGCCCTAACAGAATGGTAACAATATGTTTCATAGCACCAGTCCTTCCCTGTTCGTGATACAAATCAACAACTTGGACGAATATATCGGTTTGACGGAGAACTGTCAAGATTGAAAGGAGACACAAGAAAAGGGCGGCCGACGCTCCTCTGAGCTACTGCCGCCCTTTGAGAAACTAAACTGATTTTATCGCCGGTAGGGCATATAGACGTGGTGGTCGGCCGGTTCTACACCGGTTGATACCGGAGCAGCGATTTTGCCACTGATTTTCGGCGCCGAAATAATCCCGGTCATATGGATTTCAAAAATCGTTGTGTCGGCCGTAAGATCGGCGTAAATGGTCAGGCCGAGGTCATTGTATCGAATATATCTCGCGGCCGGTGGTGCCGGATCGTACAGGATCGTATCCGGGGCGCCGTACGCTGCCCTGAGGTCGGCCATGGTTGAACCGATCCCGATTGAGTCGGCCGTCTTCCCCGCGTAGATCGTGTTGACAATTACACTCAGGACATCGGCCGTATCCACCGCCTGCTCATCATGGTTGACATCCTCAATTACTACCACCAGCCCCAAGGCGGCTTCGTAATTGGCGTACAGAATCCAGCTTGTCGGATCGACATCAACCGAGGCCGGCTCGCCGTTATAATCTTTTACACCCGCGTAGCGGTCATTGAACAGGACATACTGGGCCTGACCTACGGTTCCGGGAATAAGCGTATTCGCCCGCATGGTCACAGAGACCGTGTCGACATCTCTCAAGAACGCCTGAATCTCGGCGTGGCCCATACTGCCGTCAAAAACATACTCTGCCGTCGCCCGCCCGATCGTATCGCTTCGAACCGAGTCGGCGACAAATGTTCCATCACCGACCAACCGCCTGAAATGCACCCACTGGTTCGGCAGGCTGTCACCATCGTCGTCGTAGACACCGAATTCCAGCGCCGGGTCGACCTCGGCGCTGCCCATGACAGCTTTGTAAAGATCGCCGTTTAGAACTTCCATGCCGGTCGGTATTACCGGGGGCGGCTTAACCGGAGGGTCATCATCGCCGCAGCCGAACAGAAGAGCCATCGGGCCGATTAGTAGAAAGAGTGCGATTAGCAGGCTATGACGCAT
>DAOWIC010000306.1 GCA_030641085.1 Calditrichota bacterium | reverse complement strand
TGTCAACGAAGAGCACTTTCTTGGCCTCGGAGCGGGCCAGATTGAATCGTCCGTTCTGGAAGTAAACAAAACTGAGGTTCAACAGGTATTTGGGCATGCCCCATCCGGCGAAGACCGATTCCCGGGCCGTGTTGGCGGCTTGGGCTCCGTTGCCACCCTCGAGCGAAAGCATCCGTGAATAATAAAGCAGGTTATCGGCGTGCCCGCGAAACTTGAGCAAATTATCCTTAAACAGGGCGATAGCATCGTCCTTGTCGCCGAGGTTATACAGCGCCCATGCCTTGTGCACCAGGGCCTTGGCATTGTCCGGAAATATCTCAATGGCCCGGTCGGCGTATTCGATCGTTTTTTCGAAATCTCCCCGTTCGGCGCTGTACTGCGCGACCAGCGCGAGAGCATCGGCGTTGTCGCCGTCTACCTCAGAAAGGAGGTGATCCAAGCGCGAGATTTCATCCACTCGCTCGTACCTGAGTAACTGTTCATATATCTCGTCTATTAGCGACAGATTACCGCGTGCCGCAACGAGATCATCTTCGAGCCGCATTAGTCCGGATTTGAATCTCGTCTCGAATATAAAGCACTTCGCTTTCAGCATTGCCAGTTCCGGGTAGTTCTGCTCAAAATGCGGGTAGCGTTTGAACACCTTCAGCGCCCGGTCCCACTCTTTGGTGTAAACAAGCATGCCGATATAGCGCTCCATCGCCGGGCGGTACCACGGATTGATTTCGAGCGCCCGGGTCAGCACCCCCTCGGCCAGGTCATAGCGACGCACGCCGAAGTGACTGTATGCTTTGCCGATCTCGGTCAGCCAGAGCGGATCGTCGGCGACTTGATCGACCAGCCGCCTCAGGCTGTCCAGTCCCCGCTTGTGCTCGCCCGAGATATAAGTCCCCTTGGCGATATCGAGCCGCAGGCGCAGGGATCGCAGTCTCGCCGGCTCCAGACCGTTGAACCGCTTCAATGCGGTCGGGCTTATCTCGTACCGGTAATGCATGTTGCGCAGGTAATACTCATAGAACTCCAGAAACTCCGGAGAGGTCGGCGTGGTATGGGCCACCTTGCTCATGGCGGCGATATCCTGAAAGATCGAAAGCTGATCGCCCACTTTTCCGCGGGAGTCCATTTCATAAATTGCGGCGGAGAAATTACGACTGTACATGCCGCGATATCGCGGTCCGATCTCACGCAAACCCTGCCGGTCCATTTCAACCAGAAGATGCTGAAGTTCCATGGCCAGCGTTATCGGTTCTTCGATCCCCTTCTCCTTAAGATCGGTGAAGAGATTGCGGCTTTCGAAAAAGTAGTTGTGTCGCAGGAGGCGATGAAAGTGGCGACGAGTTGATGCGAAATCGGCGTTCGAAAGTCCGGTGGCCTGACGACTGAGCGCCATGGCGGAGTCGATCAGTCCCGCCGCCTCAAGATAGTCGGCGGCCTCGTGAAGCAGATCGCTGTCGGTCGCCGCCGAGCCAATGGCGTCGGCAAAGACTGTCTGGGCCGAATCGCGCTCACCATCAAGCAGCAAAGCCCGCGCTCGAACCAGATCGAGAATGGCTTCAGCTTTGGCGTCGGGCGCATTGACGGTGGCCAGAGTTCTGCCAGCTTCTTTGTATTTGCCCAGATCAATCTGCGAGATTGCGAGCATTCGCGCCCCCTGCCAATCGTCCGGAACTTGTCGGCGATAAGCTCGGGCGATTCCGGCTGCCTCGAGCGGGTAACCGAGTTGGGAATAGGCGCGCCAGGCACCGATGCGGGCGGGCATGAAAGTCGTATCGAAATCGCGCGCCATCAGGAAAACATTGAGAGCGTCGAAGTACATCAGCCTGTTTTCAAACACGAGGGCGCGCCCGTACAACGCCCGTACGTCGGATGAATCGAGCGCGGTCATTTCGCCGAAAGCGGCATCGGCCTCAGCCAGTTTAGTCTCAGTGACGTAAGCCAGACCCTTTTCGTAGAGGCTTTGTTTTTCCTGGTCGGGAGTCTGGCTGCAGCCGGTTAGGAGCAGCGTCGCTATGGCAATAGTCAGAAGTCGTTTCATAATCGTCCCTTCGCGGTTTAATCAGACTGAGAGAAAAATACTGGTTCGCACAATATGGCAAAAGTTCGTAGTTTTGTACACTGAATCAAGGAATTATTTCCGGGGATGTCACATGTGCAGCAAAATTTGTGCTATGCGGACAATATACATTGAATAAAACCCGATTTTGGTTTATATTATATATATGACCACCCTCGAATCAAAAGGTCTTCGCAAATTCTATCGCAAACGAGCCGTGGTCGACGGGGTATCGATAGTCGTTAATCCCGGTGAAGTTGTTGGCCTACTTGGACCTAACGGGGCCGGCAAAACCACCACCTTTTACATGATAATCGGCTTTATCAGGCCGGATGGCGGCTCTGTTTATCTCGGGGACAGTAATATCGCTCGCCTGCCAATGTACAAGCGAGCAGCTCGCGGGATCGGCTATCTGTCCCAGGAAGCATCGGTTTTCAGGAAGATGACAGTTGAAGACAATATCAGGTCGATTTTGCAGTTTCGGCGAATGAGCCGCAAGGCGCGTAAACAGAGGCTGGAGGAATTGCTGGCCGAGCTTGATATCGCCCACCTGCGCAAGTCCAAGGCGTACACGCTCTCTGGAGGGGAACGTCGCCGGGTGGAGATAACCCGGGCGCTGGTTACTGAACCGAAATTCATTCTTCTGGACGAGCCGTTTGCCGGAATCGATCCGATCGCGGTTGAGGATATCCAAGGGATCATTAACCGCCTGGTGGAAAAAGGGCTTGGCGTGCTGATTACCGATCATAATGTTCGGGAGACTCTCTCAATCTGTGATCGTGCGTATATTATGTGTGACGGTAAGATTCTCAAGGCGGGTAACTCGGAGTTCTTGGCCAATGACCCGGAAGCCCGAAAAATCTATCTTGGGGAAAAATTCCGTCTTAACTGACCGGTATATTGTTTAATAAATGAACGAACTTGTTGTAAGGCATTAACCTGCGCTGTCCGATTCCGATAATATAAGCAGGAAGCAGGCGCTTGACGGCGCAAGTTAATCTAATACAGCACAACAGGTTAAAAGCTATGAAACTCGGCCTCCAATTAAGACAGACCCAGACTCTTACGCTGGCCCCGCAGCTAATTCAGTCGCTGAAGATGCTCCAGATGCCCATTCTGAAGCTTGAGCAGACTATTCGAATGGAGTTGGCCACCAATCCTCTGCTGGAGGAGATCGAAGAGTTGGAACCCGATCAGGAAACGGCCGAAGAGAAAGAAGCCGAACTGGATGTTGGTGAATCGGACAGCGATAAAAAGGACGAGCAGGCAGAGTGGGAAGATTACCTCTTCGACGACGAAGAGGGATACAAGGTGCGCGAAATGCGCGAGCAGACGGAAGACCGGTTCGAGGGTACCGCCTCTCAATCCCGGAGCCTTCTGGATCACCTGACCGAGCAATTATCGTTTTTGAAACTCTCCGACGAAGAACATTTGATCGGCGAATACATTGTCGGAAATATCTCCCCCGATGGCTACCTCACGATCAGCGTGGCCGAAATGGCCGCAGAGCTGGATATCGAGAGCGAGAAGATAGATAAGGTACTGAAGATCATTCAGCGCTTTGATCCGACCGGCGTGGGAGCGCGCGATCTGAGGGAATCGCTGTTGATCCAGCTTAAGGAAAAAGCTCTGGAGAACAGCCTCGCCTACCGCATCGTGGACGAACACATACACGAACTGGATCGCAAGTCGATATTGCAAATATCCAAGATGATGGGTGTGCCGATTGAGAAGGCGGAGCAGGCGATGAATGTCATCAAGGGCCTCTCGCCCACTCCGGCGCACGGCCGTTTTGATGTCGGCGCGATGCCAGTGGTGCCGGATTTGATTGTCGAAAGAGTCGGTAACAGCTATGTGGTCATGCACAACGACAGCAGTTGCCCCAGGCTGCGCATTAATTCCGGTTACAGGCAGTTGATGAAGCGCGGTAGCACGACCTCCAAGGACACCAAGCAGTACGTACGCCAGAAGCTCGAGCAGGCGCGCTGGCTGTTGAACTCCATCAACCAGCGGCGCAACACCATGATCAACGTCATGGAGGCGATCATTGACAAACAGCATGATTTCTTCGACCAGGGTCCGGCCTTTCTCAAGCCGTTGATCATGGAGGAGATCGCCCAGAAGGTCAACATGAATGTCGCCACCATCAGCCGCGTGTCAAACGGCAAGTATGTTCAGACCCCGTTCGGTGTTTACGAAATCAAATACTTCTTCAATTCCGGGATTTCGAAGACCGATGGCGAGGATATGTCGAAGCGCTCGGTCAAACAGCGCATTGAAGAGATCATCAAATCGGAACCGCCCGAAAAACCGTTTTCCGACCAGGAAATTTATCGCAAGCTCAATGACGAGGGAATCAAGCTGGCCCGGCGGACGGTGACTAAATATCGCGAGGAGCTGAAAATCCAACCGGCTCGACTGAGGAAGAGAATTACCTGACGGGGGCAGTCGTATCGCGCGTCAGGATAACCGACCAGACAAACCATAGGATGGTGTGCTTCGGTGGATCGAAACTTAGCCCTTGAAATGGTACGTGTGACTGAGGCCGCGGCGCTGGCGTCGGCGCGCTGGATGGGCCAGGGCGACCGTCGGGCGGCGGAAAAGGTTGCGGTGGAAGCCACGCGACATGTACTCGATTCAATCTATCTGAACGGAACTATTGTAATAGGTGAGGGGGAGGCAAACGGGGCGTTGATGCTTCTTGCAGGGGAGAAGGTTGGCTGCGGAAAATCTCCGGAGGTTGATATCGCCGTTGACGCGCTGGAAAGCACCGATTCGGTGGCCTATGGGCGGCCAAACGCCTTGTCGGCAATAGCGATAGCCGGCAAAAACGACTTAATGGCAGTTCCCGATATATACATGGAAAAAATAGTGGTCGGTCCCGGCGCAGCCGGGGCTATTGATCTGGCGCTGCCGGTGGAAGAGAATCTTCAGCGGGTGGCGCGCGCCAGAGGTTACTCACTGGCTGACCTGACGATCGCCATTCTCGACCGGCCACGTCACAGTGACCTGATAAGCCGCATACGAAAGCTGGGGGCACGGATCCATCTGATACCGGATGGTGATATGTCCGGCGCGCTGGCGGCAGCGCTTCCCGGCACCGGAATCGATATGTTGATCGGTATTGGTGGTGCGCCGGAGGGAGTGCTTACTGCGGCTGCCTTGCGCTGTATCGGTGGCGAGATAAAGGCCCGTTTCGCCCCGGCCAATGATGATGAAATAAATCAGTTGAAGATAAATGGCATAACGGAACCGAATAGAATATATTCCTGCAAAGAGCTGGCTCGTGGCGATGACATCATGTTCGCCGCGACCGGTGTCACTGATGGGGACCTGCTCAATGGCGTCCGGTATCGGGCCGGGGGCGCAGCCACCCACTCACTGGTGACACGGTCGGCGACGAGGACACGAAGGTTTATCGTCACCGAGCATTACTTTGAAGGTAAACCGCAATACTAATCTTGCGCATGGAAAGGAGAACGGCCATGCTGAAAAAGATATCTGCCCGCCATTTCGATCTTACCGACGAAATGAGGGAAAGAGCGGAATCCGAAATGGACGGCCTCACCCGCTACTTCGAGAACATTATCTCCGCCGATCTGGTGCTGGATACCGAACGGCATCGACGGAAAGCGGAACTGACGGTGAAGGTGTACAATAACACCATTACCGGTTCCGGTGACACCGATGATATCTACAATTCCATTGGTCTGGCGGTCGACAAAGTAAAAAGTCAGTTGAAAAAGTACAAAGGCAAGCTGAAACACAAAAGGCCCGAGGAAATCACCGAAACCAGGGACGCCCTCACCCGGCCTTCCACCGACGTTGACGAATTAGATGTTTAACCCATAGTTCTCAAAAACATCGATAAATCTTCAAGACCTGTCCTTTATCGGGCAGGTCTTTTTTACTGCACCGGTATGCATTTCGTTTCGCATTTTTAAGGAACCTTTTACACCCCGAAGCGCTTATAGCGATAGCCACAGTCGGCATTTACTGTAAGCGGCTAAACAGGTTATCGAAGAGTCAGTCTATTTGTATCCGACCGGCACGCTATTTACACATAATGCCGTAGAGGATATTGGATATGACTTTATCATTGGATTTGATTTTCGATTCACCGTCGTTTTACCTGCTCTGCGGCCTTATTATTGCCTCATTGTTTTTCCTCATGGCCGGCATTCGGGAACTGAAAGAGCAACAATTCGAGGGTCTGCTTTACCTCGTAGTGAGCCTCTTTTTTGCGGTAGTGCACACGGCTTACCTGTTCTGTCTGCCGATTGACGATATTCTTTCGGTATTGACCGCCAGTCTGACTTTCTTCGACTGGGCGGCGCTCATCTTCGGCCCGGCGCTGATCGCGCTCTTTTTAGTCTTCGGGATATTCAACCTGCTCCAAACCAACCTTCGAACCGCCCTGATCAAGATATTTTTCGGCCTGACCCTCTTGTGCTTTCTGTACATGCTGGGGCCGAACTGGCCGACCGATGTCAAAGGTATCCTGGCAATGATCTGGTGCCTGATTTGGTTTGAGGTAGAGCTGGTCACTGCCCGCTAAGGCAGGTCAACTGAGTATCAACAGGGCCACGCCCGCGACCGTAATCACGGCGCCGATCAGCGCCCGTGTCGTAATCTTCTCTTTGTAGATAACTCGCATCACCGGTATGACCCATATCGGGGTGGTTGAGTTGAGAGTCGCGGCAATCCCGGCCGCTATATGCGCCACCGCCACCAGCGACATCCAGACCCCGATAAACGGCCCGAAAACCGCCCCGCCGAAGCTGTACGCCACCGCCTGACGGTTCTTAAACGCCTTCAGCGTCTCGACCGTCTGGCCTCGGAAGGCCGAAATCACCCAAATAATAATCATGGCTGAAAGCATGCGGATAAACGAGGCATCCATCGGCTCGAGCGCCGACCCGACATTGAACATAGCGTGCTTGGCGATCACCAGCCCGGAGGCCTGACCGAAAGCCGCTATCAGCCCCAGCACAACTCCCTTAGCAAGCGAACCGGAATCGGGATGGTCCTTATGGACGGCGTTGATTTGTGTGCCATAACGGTTTTCCGACACCACCCACGAAACCCCGCCGACCGTCAGGCAGATACCGAGCAGACTCCACAGGCCGAGTGTCTCGCCGAGAAAGAGCCAGGCGATGATGGTAGCCATCACCGGCGCAGTCGAGTGAAGCAGCGCTGTCAGCCGCGGTCCGATCATGACGGTCGCCTTGAATCCGGCCCCGTCGCCGATAACCAGTCCCAGAAACCCGGACAGCGCCAGCCAGAAGATATGCTGCCAGTTGACATCGTCGGGAAACAGACGGCCTTTGGTAACGAGCAGGACCACGACATAAATGGTCACCGCCAGCACGAGCCGAATCTTGTTGACCTGGAATGATCCAATTCGACGCCCGGCCTCGGCAAAAAAGATAAACGTAAACGCCCAGCACAGGGCAGTCGTGAGAGCCGCTGATTCGCCAATGAAATTCATGGGCCCGAATATACATCAACGCGCAGATGCGGTCAACCGGGGCGCAGAGAATACGATACTGGTGGCACAAGAAACGGGACCCGCATGCGGGCCCCGTTGGTGTTTGTCGTAGGGTTGAGACGAACTCAGTCGCCGTTGGCCAACCGGGCGACATCGGTCACTTTGTCACCCGCCTTGAGCGAGATAAGACGCACACCCTGTGTATTGCGGCCGATCACCTTGCAGTCCTTCACCGGCTGGCGATTGGCGATGCCGTTCTTGGTGATCAGGATCAGTTCGTCCTCATCGAGAACCTCCTTGATCGCCACCACGTCGCCGTTGCGCTCGGAGGTCTTGATATTGATAACGCCCTTGCCGCCGCGGTTGGTGATGCGGTAATCATCGATCGATGTACGCTTGCCGTAACCGTTCTCGGTGACCACCAGCAGACTGCTGTCACGCTTGACAACCACCATGCCGATACAGTAGTCGTCCTTGGCAAGATTGATCCCCTTGACACCGTAGGCGGCGCGGCCCATAGCGCGAACTTTCTCCTCGTTGAAGCGGATCGCCATTCCCTTGCGGCTGGCCAGGACGATCTCGTAGGTGCCGTCGGTGAGGGCGGCCTCGATCAGTTCGTCGCCTTTCGGCAGGTTCATAGCGTTAACACCGGCTTTGCGCGGGTTCGAGAACGCATCGAGCGAGGTCTTTTTGATAATGCCGTCGCGGGTCGCCATGACAACAAACTGGTTGGCGGAGAACTGGCGCACTTTGCAGAAAGCGGTGACTATCTCGCCTTTCTGCATCTGGCACATGTTGACAATCGGCTTGCCCTTGGCCATCCGGCCGCCGGTCGGAATTCCGTACACTTTCACCCAATAGCAGCGACCGCGACTGGAGAAAAATAGGATATAGTCATGGGTGGAAGCGATAAAGAGATGCTCCGCGAAATCGTCCTCTTTGGTTTCGATACCGATTATCCCCTTGCCACCGCGCTGCTGGCGACGATAGGCCGACACCGAGAGGCGCTTGATATAGCCCAGGTGGGAGATCGTGATAACCATCTCTTCCTCGGCGATCAGGTCCTCGACCGTCAGGTCCTCGACCGCGTCCTGGATCTCGGTCCGACGGGCGTCGCCGTACTTTTCGGCCAGTTCGGCCGTTTCGTCTTTGATAATCTGCATCCGGAGCGCTTTGGAGTCGAGGATCGCCCTGAGGCTGGAGATCTTTTTGATCAGTTCGCGGTATTCTTCCTCGATCTTCTTGCGTTCCAGCCCGGTCAGGCGCTGCAGCCGCATTTCCAGAATAGCCGTCGCCTGTCTTTCGGACAGCTTGAAGGTTTTCATCAGGCCGGTGCGTGCCGTCGGCGTATCCTTGGACTTCTTGATCAGCGCGATAACGGCATCGATATTATCCAGCGCGATGCGGTATCCCTCGAGAATATGGGCTCGTTCTGCGGCTTTGCTCATGTCGAACTCAGTTCTTCGCACAACC
>DAOWIC010000345.1 GCA_030641085.1 Calditrichota bacterium | reverse complement strand
GATGGTTCGCAAGGGCGACAAACTGGTCGAGACAACTTGGGATGAAGCGTTCGACGCGGTCAAAAAAGGCTTCAAGGATCTGCTTGAAGATCACGACTCGGACAACATCATGGTAACGGCTTCACCAAAGCTGACCAACGAGGAGCTGTTCCTGGCCGGCAAGATGGCGCGCGCGGCGATCGGCACCAACAATATCGCCTCCTTCCATCGCATGCTCAACGGCGCCGACTATCACGCCCTCGATGATATGCTCGGCGGCACAGTTGCCTCCGTATCCGACAAGGATATCCAGGATGCCGACCTGTTGCTCGTCCTCGGCGGCAACCCGACCCAGGAAAACCCGGTCCTCGGCTGGCAGATCAAACGCCAGATCAAGGCAGGTACCGAGGCGATTATTATCAACTCGGCCGCGATCGACATCACTCGCTACGCTACCGTCTGGGCTGATGCCCGTCGCGGCACTGCCACCATCCTGCTTAACGCGGTGATGGCGGAACTTATCCGCAGCGGCAAAGCCGACGATGCGTTCATCGGCGACCGCACCGCCGGTTTCAAGCAGGTCAAGAGCGAACTGCTCAAGGCCGACCTCGACGAGGCTGCCTCGGTCTGTGGTGTCGCTCCCGAGAAGATCAAGCGCATGGTTGAACTTCTGGCCGATCCATCGAAGAAGATCGTGGCCTGCTACAACATCGATAGTCGCATCGACCGTGCCACCAACGACCTGAAAGCGTTGGCATCGCTGATGATGGTGCTTGGCAAGATCGGTGTTGACGGTTCCGGTATCGCCCTGACCAGCGGTCAGGCGAACCAGACCGGAGCGCAACTGGCCGGCTTTGATAATCGCCTGATGCCGGGTGGTGGTCCAGCCGATGGCAAGGCGGTCAAGGAGACCGGCGCGGTCTGGCAGAACGATCTGGCGGCGATGATTGAGAAATCCGGCTTCAATATCGCACGCAAGATGCGCGAGGATAAGCTGCGCGCGGCGATCATACTGGGAGAGAATCCGGCTAGGGATTCAGAGTACAACGCCTTCGTCGACAAGCTCGATTTCCTCGTTGTGGCCGACATGTTCAAGACCGAGACCGTCCAGATGGCCAATGTATTCCTGCCGCTCTCCTCATACATGGAGACCCGGGGACATCTGACCAACTGGTCCGGCAGGCGTCAGGCGACCAACCCGATTGGCGATCCACTCAATGGCATGGCCTCAAGCGACATCATCAAGAAATTGGCGGCCTGTTTCGGCTACGAGATGAAATTCAACAGCTTCGAGGATCTTGTCAGCGAGATCGGCTTCCTGCAGGATAAGGCGGGTCTGTCGGTACCGCTCAACGGTTCATTCCCGACCGCCGACGGCAAGGCGCACTTTGTTCTCTATTCAACCGAGGTATCGACCACTCCGGCGACGACCACCAATGTCCTGGAGATCGATGCCCGCATGACCGATCGCATGAAACAGATCAAAGCCTGATCTGCGGAATCATACATGAAAAAGCCCTGTTCCCGGTGGGGAACAGGGCTTTTCTATTTGTGCGTCCTGACATTTGTCGGCTAATTCCCGGAGGATTGTCCGAACGGCAGGGCAACCGTCAGCCAGATCTCCTGCTTTTGAAATAATGCCGGATTGGCGGCCGCGCGAGCCATCGGGTCACGCCCGCCCGACCTCTGACCAATGTCGTCGGGAAGCCGCTGCTCCGGATCGCGCTTCATTAGGTCGAGATCTTCTTTCGACGGTTCCGCCCACTTCATGCCGATAATGATCTCCGGCGAAAAACCGGAGCCGATCCCATAGGAGAATTTATCCACCTGTTGAAACGGTATGCTGAATTCATAGGTGAACACGCCGCCCTGTATATCGAACGCAGCCGCCGGCCCGCGCGAACCATCAACCGGCAGCGCCCGCTCCATGTCGTTTTTCTGGTCAACCAGGGTGAATCCATCGCGCTGCAGTTCCGGATAGCGCGCTTCCAGTTCCAGTTGTTTTATGTCCAGCGAGTCACTCCGGCGAACAGCACCCATATTGCGAAGCATATCAAGCGTCGGCCCGCCCCTGTAGCACAGGCTGACATCCTTGCTCTTTTTTGCCGTGGCGTCAAAGTAAAACGTCAGGCCATCGGCACGAATCGCATGCACCCATTCGATATTCGTAAACACCAGCAGGATATTCAGCCGCTCACCATCGTTACTCAGGCTGATCGAATAAAGGTCCTGTTCGCTTATTACCGGAGCAACGCCGGACCAGTCATCAGTCGCGCCGTCAACCGTTACCGGCTGATCAATCCAGTGGCTCTGCACTTTGGCGCCTTTACATCCTGCCGCACCTATCAGCACCACAACCGCCAGCACCCTGATTGTCCATAGCGCTGTGCGGCGAAGATTCGTTTTTTTGCGCATCATATGGGCATCCCATTCTAAAAATCATCGGTGAAGTTATGCATCTAACGTTACGAATCTAACGAATTTGCGCTGCGTGCGACGCATATTTTTCGAAATTGCACAGATTTTCCAAGATTGTTTTGCGAGTATTGTTTTAGACGTACTAAACATTGATTTCTTTTCAAAATAAATTTTGACCCTGTTTTAGATGCACTAAAATCATATCGCATACACTAAGCTGGTGACTAATAATACATTACATTGCCCCACCAGCGTCAAACGGAGCTTGAATTATTTTCAAATTCTGTTATCTTGGGCCAGAGGAGAAGTGAATAGAAACGTTTTCGGTTTTAAGTGAGGGATTGCATATGACCGACATCGATACCATCAAAAAAGCGGAATTCGGTTTCTCGCAGATTCCGGACAATCAGATTGTTGATTTTGAAAGCACTTTCGGCGCTCATCATTACGGTCGAGTGGAACTGATCGTCAGAAAGGCGCTCGGCGCCTGGCTGTATGACCTCGACAACAAGAAGTATCTCGACTGCCTGGCCGCCTATTCAGCCGCCAACCAGGGACACCATCACCCGCACATTGTGAAGGCTCTGGTGGATGCACTGCAAGGCTCCTACGGCTCGGTTATATCAAATGTCGTCTACACCGACTCGCTGGCTCTCTTTCTCAAGCGCGTCGCCACCCTGATACCGCAACTGGGACCACGCTTCGGCGACAACGGCAACAAAGTTCTCCCCAAGAACGGTGGTGTGGAATCGGTAGAGACGGCGATCAAGATGGCTCGCTATTACGGCCACAAGGTCAAGGGGATCAAAGACGGCAAGCAGGAAATAATCGTCTTCAACAACAATTTCCACGGTCGGATGATCACGGTTGTCTCTTTCTCCACCTCAGCCAGGTACAAAGAGGGCTTCGGTCCGCTGACTCCCGGCTTTGTTTCGGTCGAGTATGGCGATATCGACGCTGTCGAAAAGGCGATCACACCCAACACCTGCGGTATCCTGGTCGAGCCGATGCAGGGTGAGGGGGGCATGTACCAGCCGCCGCAAGGCTTCCTAAAAGGCCTGCGCGAGCTATCTGACAAGAACGACCTCTACCTCATTTTTGACGAAATCCAGGTCGGTCTCGGCCGGACCGGCAAAATGTTCTGCTTCGAACATGAGAATATTGTCCCCGATGGTCTCGTTCTCGGCAAGGCCATCGCCGGTGGCCTCGTGCCGGTGTCGGTCTTTGTGACCAACTCGAAGATGATGGACCTGGCCTTCCAGCCCGGCAGCGACGGTTCCACCTTCGGTGGTTATCCACTGGCGTGCGTCGCCGGCAACGCCGCTCTGGATGTTATCGTGGATGAAAAGCTGGCTGACAATTCGGCGAAGATGGGTGCTATTCTCAAAGAGAAGATCATCGCTATCGCCGAACGCTCACCCCATGTCAAAGAAGTGCGCGGTACCGGCCTGTTTATCGGCGTCGAGGTAAAGAGTGGCGACGCGATGGCCTTCTGCCGCAAGATGCTCGATATCGGCCTGCTGGCCAACGATAGCCACGGCCATACGATCCGCATCTCGCCGCCGCTGATTATCGATGAAGACGAAGTGGACTATATTGCCGAAAGACTGGAAAAGGTCCT
>DAOWIC010000259.1 GCA_030641085.1 Calditrichota bacterium | reverse complement strand
GTTCCACATCTGTCGTCGCAAGCTGTCGGAGAAATCCGAAAAATAGCCCGGCCCAGCGACACGAACTGCGGGATTCTTCTCGACCAATGCCAATCCGTTCTACCTATCTAAGGCAAGTAGCTTTATACGGTTAAAAATATGCCCGCCGTGACCGATACTGACGGTATTAACCTTTATCCGGATACAATGATGTCATCGGTCAAACACGGTTGGAGAGACCACAGTATACTGCGCAAGCTGCTTCTTTATCGTTGGCGCTATACTACGCTGATAGTGGTGCTGGCGCTGGGCGTAATCAGCGGTCTTTTTCTTTCCGGTCTGTATTATATCAATCATCGTCTGACCGTACACCGTTATCCGATGATGACTCTCTGTGCCGATCTGGAATTGCAGCTCAACCGCTGTCACATGCTGCTTCACGAGCACGCCCTGAATAGTGACGAGCGAATCGCCTTCAGGGTAAGAGAATCTATGTCGGAGGCGTCCGATCTCTCCAATCAGATTGTAAAAATGGCGGTTGATGATCCGCACTTCTGGACCGATGGACACCATGAGCGGTATATAACTTCCGCCCGAAAGATCCATGGTCGGCTGATCCGGCTTGACGCGTTCGTCACCGGCACCATTTTGGTGTCGGGTTGGGCTGAGGATCAAAAAAGTTATATGGACAAAATGCATGCCACTATAGCCGATCTCCACCAGGCAATAACCAGACTGAAGATCGATGTGACAAAGGATGCTCGTCGAGAGGACCGTGCGTTCTCGCGCCTATTCTGGCCGATTCTGTTCAGTTGGTCGGCGATATTTGCCGTCGCTTTTATCAGCACCCGAATGGTCGAAAGAAGACGGAGGCTGGCGCTGCAGGCGGTGAGCAAAGCGGAAGCGGAGGTAAGGACTTTTATCGAGTCGGCTGATGACATGATCTACTTCAGGGCGGTCGACGGATCGATCACGTTTCTCAACCAGGTATTGTTCGACATCACCGGTTACACAGTCGAGGAGTTTGCCGGGAACCGGGACCTGATCCGGGAACTGATGCATCCGACCGACGTCAGGCAGGCGAGGGAGTTTTTCGAACATCATTCGGAAGGCTCCTCATCCTACGAGATGGAATACCGACTGCGGGGCAGGGACGGCCAATGGCACTGGATCCTGTCGCGGATGGTTGGTGTCGTGGATGAGAGCAGCCGACATCTGGGCTACAATTGTATTGACCGTGACATTACTCCGCTAAAAATGGCCGAACGGGACCTGGCTGACCGTGAGCGACGCTACCATGACCTGGTCGAAACCTCCGAGGATATGATTTGTTCGGTTGACCGGACGGGCAAATTCCTGTTTGTCAATCGCGCGGTGCGGCGCACTATGGGTTACACGGTCACCGAGGTAATGGGGGAGCGACTGACGATATTCGTTAAACCGGCTGAGCACCAGCGGCTGGTGGATCTTTTTAAGACAGTTCTCAGCGGCAAATATCTCCGCGGCGCGCAAATGACGTTTATGCATAAGAACGGCTCACCGGTCCGGATGAGTATTAATGCCATTCCGGTTCGGGACAGCGAGGGGCGTATCGTCGCGATCACCGGTACCGCCAGTGATATTACGCTTCAGAAGAAGGCGGAGGAGGCTCTTGAACGATCAGAACTGGCCTACCGCACGACGATCGACGCGATTACTGATGTTATCCATGTTGTCGATCCAACTTTGAAAATCGTGCTGGCCAATAAGGAACTCGGTCAATGGTGCCGAGTCCTCGGACTGGAAACGAACATCGTGGGGAAAACGGTGTTTGATGTTTTCCCGTTCCTGCCAGAGAAGGTTCGCGATGAGTATAGCCGGGTTTTTGCCACCGGCGAATCGATAACAACCGAGGAAACGACCGAGTTTGAAGGCGGGTCTTTGGTTACCGAGACGCGCAAGATTCCAATAATGGAGGCGGGTCAGGTGATTCGGGTGGTGACTGCCATGCAGGATATAACCAATCGCAAACGCGCCGAAAGGGAGCTTAATGAACTGGCCACCTTCCCCGAGTACAATCCCAATCTGGTGATCAGTCTTTCCGCAGAGGGTCAGGTTGCGTATGTCAATCGTTCCGCCCGGCGATTCCTGCATGAGCAGGGTCTGGTTGAGGCCGATATCACGCAGCTCTTTCCAATTAGCGGGGCCGAGATCGTCCGCGATTTTCTCGAGCGCGGCAGCGGCAAGCGGGAATACGTGACGACAAAATACGGCCGGTCCTGGTTATGGTGTTTCCATGGCGTCAGAACTCAGAAGATCGTTCACGGCTACGCGACCGATATCACTGATACCATTCAACGCGACAAGGAAATTCGCCGTTTGTCGGCGGCACTGAACCAGTCGTCCAATATGATCTGTATTACCGATCCGGACGCGATAATTCAATATGTCAATCCCTATTTCTGCCGTGTCACCGGCTATGCCGAGCAGGAGGTAATAGGCCGCTCGGTCAATATTCTGCGATCCGGCATGACCGAACCGGAGACATACGTAGAGATGTGGAAGGAGATCGAAGCGGGCCGCACCTGGGCAGGCGTTATCAAAAACCGGAAAAAGGGCTCGGAGCTGTACTGGGAGCGCAAGACAATCAGTCCTGTCTTTAATGAACAAGATGAAATCATCAACTATCTTGCGGTCGGCGAGGACATTACGAACGAATTGAAAACCCAGGCCAAGTTTATCGAATCCGATAAACTGTCCGCAATCGGCACGCTGGCGGCCGGTGTGGCGCATGAATTCAAAAACTACCTGGGCGGGATTATCGGCAACGCATCTTTTACCCTCTCCGAACTTGACAGTGAAAACGGTCTTCAGCAGGCACGGGAGACACTGAACCGGATCATCGAAATGGGTGAGCGGGCAAACGATGTCGCCATGTCCTTGCTGACCTACTCAAAATCGGAACCCGACCATTGCTCCTGTGAGGATATCGAAACGCTGATCGAACGGTCAACGAGACTGATCATCAAAGAGCTGTTGCATCGATCAATCGAACTTGTTACCCATTATGAAAAATCGGTCCAGGTGGAGATATCGGCCAGCAAATTCCAGCAGATGATCCTGAACCTGCTGATAAACGCTCAGCACGCCATCGGCTCCAACGGCGTTATCACTATCGCCCTCTTTGACCGGGGCGATATCGCCGAGTTGCGCGTGGCCGACACCGGCGGGGGCATATCACCGGAGAATATCAAGCGTATTTTCGATCCGTTCTTCTCGACCAAAGGCGTCTGGGGCAGAGATGAGGTGGCCGGTTCCGGAATGGGGCTGGCGATATGTCGCAATATTGCGCGTGAGTACGGCGGCGACCTTACGGTAGACTCGATTGTTGGCATGGGGACCTGCTTTACCGCCACTCTGCCCGTGAGTTCAGAAAGTGGCGACTGTTTCCCGCAAAGGACGATCGGCACGCAGGAGCTTCGGGCATTGTTTCTTACGCTCGATAAGTCATTGTTGAGTCATTATCATGAGCAGGCATGCCGGCTGAATGTTCGGCTGATGGTGGCCGACCGGATCGACAATGTCAAAACCGCCCTGAAGGCATTTGCCAATCTGGCTATTCTGGATGCCCGTTTTCCGGCCAAGCTGGAGCTGTATCGGACGGTGGAATACTGCCGCCAGGCAGACATACCGTGTCTTATCATAATGGGCGATAACGAGGAATACCAGCTATCGGATCTTTATAGCCGTGCCCAGGGCAGTTTCAAAGGGCTGCCGGATTTCACAAGGCTTTTGGAGGCGGTTGGCTCAATCGATGAGACCGCCCGTCGGAGAGAAGAATCGGCTCCCCAATAGTCTGAGAGTAGCGCAATGCCTGGTCATCGGTCTTGCTCTGCCCTGCCCCATAGTGGATGCTTTTGGCCGTAATTTATCAAGAATCCAACAGCAAGACCGATAATAAGTTTATGTCTTTTGCCGACACGAACCAGCAGAATACCCATCAGCGGGCGGTTCGAGCTAACACGCCGGAACGGCCTCAACCGGAACAAACTCTGCCGAAGTTGTCCGAAACGCATCGATGTTGTGGTAAAAACGCCGCCTGGTTGACCGACTATTTAGGGTCAATTCAGGAGCAGGCCGTGGCGCAACTCGGTTCGTCCGCAATCAGTCTCTGGTTGATAGATACGTCTGAGGCTTGCCGGCATCTGTTATGCTGTGATGACTTCACCGGCGATACTCCCGGTCGGGATGCAAGAATCCGCAAGATCCATGGTCCTCAACTGACGGCTCTGTTTGTTGAAGAGAAGACGGTCAGGGTTGGCGAGGGCGACCACGAGGAGATTCTGGCCCGGGCCAGGGCGAACGATTGGGTGATGCCGGATGCCGAGACTATCCTGACCACGGCGATTGAAATCGGAGGCGAAATCGTAGGGACTGTAAACTTCGAGTATAACGAAAATCGGGTTGATTTCTCCGATTCTGAGCGCCGGTCGGCGGGGTATTATGCCTCGATGATTGGCCTTGCGATAGAAAACTGCGAACTGCGACGGGCCGATCGATTCCAGGCGACCCTGTGCAGTATATCGAAAGACGTTCACGGGATAGATAATTTGGCCGAGTTATCCAAGGCTGTGTATCACCGGGTCAGCCAACTGCTTGATGTAACCTGTATGGCGCTGACCGTGTTCGACGAAACCAATGACGACTCCTCGTGCAATTACAGGATATCAAACGACGCGTCAGTCGAAGCAGAGTCGAGCCCCGCCACGGAAAAAAGTCTTGTCGAGTATACACGTCGAACCGGCCGACTATTGTATGTCACCGGAGATGATTGCCGGCAACTGGAGGCGGACGGTGAAATAACCGTCGTCGAACCGGTTCCCGTCTTTATCGGCCTGCCCCTGTTACATGAGCAGCGCGTGATCGGTGTGCTGGCCGTGACAGATCAAGTGAACTGCTGTCATTACAGCGAGCGCGAGCTGGAGTTTCTGTCCACCGTGGGCGAACTGGTGGCAAGCGCCGTCGAGCATCGCCAGAGCCAGATGCTTCTGCTTGAAAGTGAGGAACGCTGGCGTACTCTGGCCGAAGCCTCATTTGAAGGAATTTTGACCCATGACAACGGTATGGTGATCGACTGTAACAAGATGTTGGCCGACATGGCCGGTTACGATCTCGATGAGATCAAGGGAATGAACGCGATTGAATTCCTCTCTCCCGAATACCGGCAACTGGCGGCGGAGCGCATTCAAGAGGGGTATGAAAAGCCATATCGGGCGGTTGCTGTTCATTCGAGCGGTCGGAGAATAGAGGTCGAGCTGCAAGGCAAAACCATTCCGTTCCGAGGCAGGAAGATTCGGGTCACGGCCGTCAAGGATATCACCGAGGCCAATAAAGCCGAACAGGCGCTGCGTCAGAGCGAACACCGTTACCGCATGCTGTTCAGTTCGGTCAATGATGCCATTCTGGTTTATGCCATTAAAGATGATAGTCAGGTGGGAAAGCTGGTCGAAGCCAATGATATCTGTTGCCGGATGTTCGGTTATACTCGTGATGAGCTTTTCGACCTAACGCCGGCCGATTTTACCCGTGATTATGGCAAGTACACTTTCGCTCAAGTGATGGATGAACTGGTCATGAAGGGCCAGGTGTTGTTTGAGCGGCTCGGGGTGACCAAGTCCGGGCAGCAATTCCCGCTGGAAATCAATTGCCAGCTTTTTGAGCTGGACGGGGTTCGGCTGGCAGTGGCCACCGCTCGTGATATTTCAGAGCGCAAACGAGCAGTCGAGCGTCTCCGCAGAAGTGAAAACAAATTCAGCAATCTGTTCCACCAGTCGAACGACTGCATCTTTGTCCATGACTTTTCCGGAAATATCATCGACATCAACCAGAAGGCCATCGATACTCTCGGCTACACCCGGGAGGAACTGCGTCATATCAAGATCGTCGATCTCCACCCGCCCACTTCGTTGCGCAAGTCGGTGCGGGCCATCCGTGACATAACCCAGAAGAGTGCGGCGTATGTCGAACTGGAGTTTCAGAAGAAGAACGGCGACATATTCCCAGCGGAGCTCTCGGCTCATATCGTGGAAATCGACGGCAAGACTCTGATCCAGGGGATGGTCAGAGACATTACCGACCGCAAACTGAGCGACAGCGCTCTGCGCAAATCGAGTTCGCGACTGGCGTTGATGGCCGAAGAGCAGCGCATCCTGCTGGAAAACACGCGTGACTTCATTTACCGGCAGGACCGCAAGCGGTGTTTCACTTATCTATCGCCGTCGGTCGAGAAAATTCTAGGCTACCCAGTTGAGGAATGCATTGCCAGCCTGCCCGCATTCCTGACCGACAGTCCCGTCAACGAGAAGGTCAAGGAACTGACCGAAAAAACCCTGCGCACTGGCGTCACAAACCCGCCCTACATGGCCGAAGTCCTCTGTCGGGACGGTCGTCAGATTATTCTGGAAGTAAATGAAAAGCCGTATTTCGAAGACAACAAGGTGGCGGGGATTATCGGCGTGGCGCGCGATATCACCGACCGGGTGGAGCAGGAGCGGCAACGCCAGTCACTGAAAAGCCAACTGGAAAAGGCGGAGCGGATGCAGTCGCTGGGGGTGCTGGCCGGCGGTGTCGCTCATGACTTAAACAACATCCTCGGTCCCTTGGTGGCATACCCGGAGTTGATACTGCTCAAGCTGCCCGAAGACAGTCCGGTCCGCAAACAGGTTGAATTGATGGGTCGTTCGGCGCGGGAAGCAGCCGACATTATCCAGGACCTGCTCTCACTGGCGCGCCGCGGGCGTTACGAGATGGGGCCAACCAGCATCAATGAGGTGGTGACGACATACCTTTCATCGCCGAGTTGCATTGAACTGGAAAACCGCAAGCCAAATATACAAGTAGCAACCGAACTCGACCGGGATATCGGCAATGTTATGGGTTCGGCTCCGCACCTGTCCAAGGTTGTTATGAATCTCGTTATCAATGCCTACGACGCCATAGATGATGATGGTGGCGGGATTACGGTTTCTACCTGTCAGGAGTGGATAGACAGGCTGTACAGCGGCTTTGATAAAATCCACGCTGGAGAATATGTCATTCTCAGTATCAAGGACTCCGGCGTCGGCATCGCCGAGGACAATGTAAGCAAGATTTTCGAGCCATACTACTCGAGTAAGAAGATGGGAAAAAGCGGCAGCGGGCTTGGCCTGTCGGTTGTTTACGGCATCCTGCGCGATCATCACGGCTACTATGACGTGCTTTCCGCTCCTGGCCAGGGGACGGAGTTTTTGATGTACTTTCCGATAACTTCAGAAGCGGTCGACAACACGGACAAAGTGCCCGGTGACCTGTCCGGACATGAGACGATTCTCATTATCGATGATGTGGCCGAGCAGAGGGAAGTCGCGACCGAGATTCTGCGCAGCCTCAACTACGCTGTGATGGCTGTTTCGAGCGGGGAGGAGGCAGTGGCCTACCTGATGGGAAATAGTGCCGATCTGGTGGTAATCGATATGATCATGGATAACGGTATGGATGGTCTGGAAACATACGAGCGTATACTCAGACACAATCCCGGGCAGAAAGCGATTATTGTCAGCGGCTTCTCAGCCACCGATCGAGTCAACAAGATGCAGGAGCTTGGCGCCGGCGCCTATATCAAGAAGCCGTACACGCGCGACATACTGGGCAAGGCGATCCGCGACGAACTGGCCCGCAGACCGGCATAACTGTCTCATCCACTGCAATTCTTTACGAACACTCAGAAAAATCGAGCGCAGTTGTAAGCGTTGAAGGCAGGCTTTATTCTCTCTCGGGGAAACTGGTGGTAACAGGAAACAAGTTTTTCAGTGGCTGGCCGGAATGTTCCACGGGCGGTTCGCCCTTTAGCTCGTTGCCGAGGATGGCGACGGCGCAGGAGCCTAAGGCGTCTTCGATGTCATTCTCGCGGAAATTCTGGACCCAGACGGTGTTGATGGCGGTCAGTGCACCACCGGGCGAACCGGCATAGCGCTCACGGACCATCTGCTGAAGTTTCTGCTCGTCCTCTTTCCAGTTGGCATGAACGCATATGATGTAAACGCCTTGAGCGTCATCACCGAGACACTCCATGATCGATATCAGGTATTTGTTGGCTGACGTAAACAGGCGCACGGCGTATCGCAGCCTGACCCCGACCTGATCGGATTCATCGGTGGCGGGCTGATCGTCAAAAACACGAAGACATTCTTCCCAGGTGGAGACACCCGGATAATCCGGAAGGCGGAATTGCCGTAGCCAGTCCAGGATTCGTTCTTTCATGCCAGGGTGCATATCCTATACCACATTTCTGCGCGTGGAGGTTGAATCAGTTCTCCATCTCTTTATGTATCGGTATAAGTGACAGGAGCTTTATAGAACTATGATAGAAATGGTCTGGTGCGGGCGTATCAAGGGGCTAATCGAGCGTGTTACCCGTTAATACTGAGATGAAAGTTGTGATGGGGATATATTAAAGTATACAACATTCTCCAATTTGCGTAAACGATATATTTGATTGGGTAGTCTGTTTTTGCGGGCAGGGCCGGGTTTACCGGGTGGCGTTAGAGTCGACGATAATGACCGCCGCGCCAGTGAATCGTCCCTCGCGGAGATCATCGAGCGCATCGTTCACCTTCTCAAGCGGGTAGGGGTGGACCTCGGTGCGAACTGGCACCTCCGGGGCGAGAGCCAGGAACTCCTCCCCGTCGCGGCGGGTGAGATTGGCGACCGAGCAGATCGAACGCTCTTCCCAGAGAATCGAGTACGGAAACGACGGAATATCGCTCATGTGGATACCGGCGCAGACGACAATTCCACCCCGGTCGACCGCCCGCAGGGCGGCCGGAACGAGTTCGCCGACCGGCGCGAAGATGATGGCGGCATCAAGTGGCTCCGGTGGCAGTTCATCGGACGAACCGGTCCAGACTGCTCCCAATTCGGCGGCGAACTGCTGAGCCTGCTCGTCGCCCTTTCGGGTGAACGCGTAGACCTCGCGTTTCTGATACCTTGCGACCTGAATCAAAATATGGGCGGCGGCGCCGAAACCGTAAAAGCCGAGCTTGCGGGCGTCACCGGCCATGCGCAGGGCGCGATAGCCGATAAGGCCGGCGCACAAAAGCGGGGCAGCCTGGAGATCGCGGTAGGCAGCCGGGATGGGGAAGCAGAAGCGAAAGTCGGCGACACACTTTTCGGCAAAGCCACCGTTGATCTGATAGCCGGTGTAGCGGGCCTCATCGCAGAGGTTTTCTCGGTGGGAGTTACAAAAACGGCAGTGACCGCAGCTTCCGCCAAGCCAGGGTACGCCCACCCGGTCACCGGGGGAGAAGCCGGACACGCCGTCGGCGATCTCAATCACGGTGCCGATTATCTGGTGGCCGAGGACAATCGGAAGGTTCGGTTCGGTCAGGTCACCGTCGACCACATGCAGGTCGGTTCGGCAGACACCGCACGCCTGTACTTTCAGTAGCATTTGTCCGGCGTTTGGAGTCGGATCGGGAAGATCGACCGCGCGCAACGGTTCCCCGGGAGTGTCGAGTATCATCGCTTTCAAACAGGTTCCTCCATCACCCCTATATAGCCTCCCGGCGGATTCTACACAAGTCACTTGGCCTCTGGCCGTACGCTAAATTTCCTCACCGGCGATACTGTGAGAACTTGCCCGCATGGTGCAAGGCACGCACCATCAACAACTTAAATGCTCCGATCTAGCGATTGAATATTTTTCGAGAAAATCCTTGGATATCATGAAACCCGAATAGTATAATTGGCGTATAAATGACCGACCAGTCGGTACTGGAAAAGGAATGATTGAAAATGAGTCCAAAAATAGTAGATAAACAGGCTCGGCGAGAGGAGATCATGCGCGGCGCAATCAGGGTGGTTGCCTCCCGGGGGGGGCATAATCTCAAGATGATTGATGTCGCCCGGGCGACCGGGGTCGGCAAAGGCACGCTCTATGAGTATTTTCCGAGCAAGAATGATTTGATAATCGGCTGCTTCGAGTTGCTGATCAGTCGCTACGAAGCCTACACAAGACAGGCGATAAAATCTGACCTGCGGCCGGACGAACATCTCAGGCAGTTCATCAAAGCCAGCCTCGATTTCTGCAAAGCAGAAAAGGAACTGATGGAAGTCATGATGGATTTTCTGACCCTGGGTATCCCACGCAAGGAGGGCGAACCGCTTTTGCCCGGTGTGGTTGTCGGTTATGAGCAGGTGATAAACGAACTGGCCGATGTCATGCGCCGCGGAACGGCAGAGGGCCTGTTTCGGCCGGTCGACCCGCAGATTGCCGCCCAGTCGTTGTTTGCTTTGCTCGATGGTCTTTATTTTCAGGCCGCGATGGGTCTGATAAACCTGGAAGAGGAATCACTACCGAAGAAACTCAGCCAGATCTTTCTGGCGGGAGTGCTAAAATGAATAGAATGAGATTGGTATCCGGAGTACTGCTGCTGATCGGCTTATTGCTAAACGGTTCGACCCAGGCGCAGGGCATCGACGACGGTATCGATGTCAACGCCATCATCAAGAGGGTGGACGAGCTCTATCGGTCGAACACCAGCTATTCCGAGATCGAAATGGAGATCGTCACGCCGCACTGGCAACGGACACTGGCGATGAAAGCCTGGACGAGCGGTATGAAAAAGACCTTCCTGCGCCTTACGGCCCCGTTGAAGGAGAAAGGAATGGGCACGCTGCGGATCGGAAACGAAATGTGGAACTACCTGCCGAAGACGAACAAGGTGATCAAGATACCGCCGTCGATGATGATGAGCAGTTGGATGGGTTCCGATTTCACCAACGACGATCTGGTCAAGGAGTTCTCGTTGTATGAAGATTACCGGTACGAGTTAATCCGGCCGGAGGGAGCGGTGGACAGCCTGTTGTATGTCAACTGCATCCCGCGCGAGGATCTGCCGATTGTCTGGGGCAATATCGTAATCGCCGCCAATCGGGCCGACTCGATTCCGGTTTGGCAGAAGTATTACGACGAGAAGGGCGAACTGATGCGGGTGGCGATCTACGATGATATTCGTGTGTTTGACGGCCGCAGGATACCGGCAATCATGAAAATGGTGCCCCAGAACAAGGAGGGGCACAAGACGATCCTGCGCTACAATGAACTCAAATTCGATGTCAAAGTCGACGACGAAATTCTCTCGCTGAGACACCTTCGTTCACAGAACTAAGGGGGCAACCGTCATGTTGATGAGAATAGGCTTTCGTAATGTATTGCGCCAGAAGCGGCGCTCGGTGCTGACCGTGTTGACTATGTTCGGTGGTTTTACGCTGGCGGCGATCTCCATCGGCTGGTCGGACGGCACCTACAGCAACATAATCGAGATGTTCACCCGTGACCGGCTGGGTCACATCCAGGTGCACCATGAGGGGTATCTTGACCGTCCGTCGCTGTACAAGACGATCGACGATTCTGAGGCGGTTGGCGCAATTATATCGGACATCGAGGGTGTCGAACAATGGACGCCTCGAGTTTTCTCCTCGGGTTTGGCTTCGGCAGGAGAGAAGAGTGCCGGTGTTCAGATTATCGGCATCGATCCGTCGCGCGAGTCGGCCACAACCCATTTCGACAAGAAGATTATAAGTGGCCGCACATTCTCGACGGAGGCCGCGCGTGAGGTAGTGCTCGGCCAGGGACTGGGTGAGATACTCAAGGTGTCCCCCGGCGACTCGGTGGTGATCGTCTCGCAGGGCGCCGATGGATCGATCGCCAACGACATCTACGTACTGGTCGGCTTGGTGGATGCCGGCGATAAGATGACCAACCAGACCGCCTTCTACCTTCACCTGCACGACGCCCAAGAACTGCTGGTGCTCGAGGGCCGCGTTCATGAGATCGCAATCGTGGCTGAGGATCTAAAAGAGGTGGTTGAACTCGCCGAGGTTATTCAGGGAAAGATCGCCGATCCTAAGCTGGTGGTGGAACCGTGGCAGGTATTCGCCCGGGCCTTTTACCAGGCGATGAAAGCGGATCAGCAGGGTACCTGGATCATGCTTTTACTGATCATGCTGGTTGTGGCGGTGGGTGTGCTCAATACGGTGCTGATGACGGTGCTCGAGCGGACCCGCGAGTTCGGCGTCCTGCGAGCGGTCGGCACCGCGCCGAGCCAGATAATCCGGCTGGTCATTTTCGAGATCACGGTGATGGCCATTATCGGCATTATACTCGGCTGCGGGGCGAGCTATCTGGTCAACTACTGGCTTTCGATAGAGGGGGTAGCACTGCCGACCGCGTTCACCTACGGAGGTATGGAGTATGATCGCATGTTTACCGAAATCAATGCGCGTAGTTTTTACATCCCGGCGCTGACAGTACTTTTTTCGGCGATGTTGGTTTCAATCTTTCCGGCGATTAAGGCGGCGCGGATCGCTCCCGCGCGCGCGATGCGAATCAGATAGGAGCCCCGGCTATGACACTATATCTAAAACTTGCCTGGCGGAACATCTTTCGTAACAAGCGCCGGACCTTTATCGCCGGGACCGCGATAGGCATCGGACTGGCGGCGTTGATCTATACCGACGCCCTGATAATCGGTATGGAAAGGAACATGATTGACTCCGCCACCGCCTCGTTTTTGGGTGAGGGGCAGATTCATCGGGAAGGCTTTCAGGAGACGTTCGAGGTCGAGAAATCGATTGTCAATCTCGCCGATGTCTCCGCCCGTCTTGATGCCGAGCCGATTGTTGACCGTTATGCGGTGCGGGCGATGTCTTTTGCCATGATCTCCTCGCCGGCCAACGTGAGCATGATCTCGATGGTCGGCATTGAGCCGGAGAAGGAGCAGTACCTGTCGCAGATTGACGAGGCGCTGATCGACGGAGGATACTTCGAAGGAAACAACCGGCGCGATATCGTGATTGGCAGCAAACTGGCCGATCTGCTCGAGGTCGGTATCGGCGACCGGGTAGTATTGACCGCCGCCCAGGCGCATACCGGCGACCTGGCGCAGGAGATGTTTCGTATCTCAGGGATATATTACTTGAACGTAGCCGAGTTGGATCGAGGGATGGCCTTTATCGGGCTGCCGATGGCGCAGCAGATGCTCAATATCGGACAAAACGCCCACGAGATAGCTGTCCGATTCACCAGTAACGAATATGGTCGCGACCGAAGCCTGCCGTTCTGGAGCGAGTTCTCCACCGACGGCAACGAGGCGCAGGGCTGGGTGGATCTGCTTCCACAACTCGAGGCCGCCTTCGAACTGTCCGACTTCTCGACGATTTTGGTTGCGATCATTCTGTTCGGCGTGGTGGCGCTGGGGATTATCAACACCCTTTTCATGTCGCTTTATGAACGGATGTTTGAATTCGGCGTCATGCGCGCGGTTGGCACCCGACCGCTCGCAATGGGGCGCCTGATACTGTTTGAGGCGGCCGCACTGGCGGCGATCAGCGTCGTCTTCGGCGCCCTGCTCGGACTGGTCGTTACCTGGTGGTCGGCCAGTGTCGGGATCGATTACTCCGGTATCGAGTTTGCCGGCGTCACCTTCCGCGAATTGCTTTACCCGGAGTTGGCGCTGATGCAGTTTATCAAGTATCCTTTCTGGGTTTTTGTCTTTACCGTGGTGATCGGTCTTTACCCGGCCACCTACGCCGCCCGGATGAGTCCCGCCAGAGCGATGAGGGAGAGCTTTTAGGAGATAGCCATGAACGTACAAAACAATAACAGCGTCATATTGACCGAGAATGTTACCAAAGAGTACCACGACAACGGCGTTGCAGTTCACGCTCTCAACGGTATCAGCATGTCGATCGAACGGGGCGAGTTTACGGCCATTGTCGGACCCTCCGGATCGGGCAAGACAACCTTTCTCAATATCATCTCCGGACTGGACCGCCTTACCCAGGGCAAAACCTGGCTCGCCGGGAAACTGCTTTCGGAAATGAGCGGTCGGGAGCTGTCCGATTTTCGGCGGGACCATATCGGTTTCATCTTTCAGGCCTACAACCTGATCCCGGTCCTGACGGTCGAGGAGAATGTCGAGTATATCATGCTCTTGCAGGGCGTGCCGAAAACGGAGCGTCGGGAACGAGTACACGGAGTGCTTGAGCAGGTCGGTCTCGAGGGTTACGCCGACCGCCTGCCGACCCGCCTCTCCGGGGGCCAGCAGCAACGGGTGGCGGTCGCCCGCGCGATCGTATCACGCCCGGCGCTGGTGCTGGCCGATGAACCGACCGCGAACCTCGACTCGCATACGGCGGTGGGACTGATTGAAATGATGCGTGACTTGAATCAGGAAAGCGGTATGACATTTCTGTTTTCAACGCACGATGTCCGGATCATGGAGCGCGCCCGGCGTTTGATTGTGCTCGAAGACGGCCGTATCGCGCGTGATGAAATTCAGGCGGCCGCAGCCGGTCGTCAGGCATGAGGGGTGGATTAGCAATGGAGCGATTCTTGATAAATCGCACCATAGTGATCCTGGCGGCGGTGGTGCTGCTGCTGCCGGCGGGATTATCGGCTTCGGAGCCGGTAACATTCGACGGATACTACAAGAGCTTCTTTGTGGCATACGACCTTCCGGATTATATGACCAACTCCGGGCTGATGGAAGAACCGCAAATGGGGGCGGTGAGCAACCGGCTGCGTCTGCACAGCCGCTGGCGAATCAGCTCCCGGGTCAGCTTTGACGCCGACTACAATATCGCTCCCAGGGTGCAGGACCGGGCGCTGAATGAGTCGAGCCTTTTCCTGTCGGTCATCGACCCGCTTACCTATCGGGTGACCGATTTCGAGCCGCGCCTCTTTCCCGAAAAGGGCGAGGAGGTTGGTAGCTTCGCCGTCTTTCACAATCTGGATCGCGCCTTTGTTTCGGTCGATGCCGGTTCGTTCGATCTGTATGTCGGTCGCCAGCCGATAGCCTGGGGCTCGGCCCGGGCGGTCAATCCGACCGATGTTATCGCGCCCTTCACGTATTACGAGCTTGACACCGAGGACCGGGTAGGAATCGATGCTGTCCGGGCGCGCGTGCCGCTCGGGTTTATGGGCGAGATCGACGCCGGGTATATTTTCGGCGATGACTTTAAATTTGAGCGGAGCGCCTTTTTCCTGCGCGGGAAATTCTATGCCGCCCGCAATGATATTTCGCTGATGGCGGTCGGATTCCGGGAAAACTTGCTGCTCGGTTTTGATCTGGCCCGGTCGATCGGTGGCGCCGGTTTCTGGACGGAAGCGGGGTATGTGATTGCCGACGCTCTCGACAGCGATGATAACCCTGACGGCGACGATTATTTCAGGGCTACGGTCGGAATGGACTACAATTTTGCCGGCGATATTTACGGGTTTGTTGAGTACCACTACAACAGCGCCGGAAAGAACGATGCCGCCGAGTATCTGGCTAACGCTTCCCACACCGCGTTTACCGACGGTGCAGCATATCTCTTGGGGAAGCACTATCTCATCCCGGGAGTGACCCGCCAATTGACGCCGCTGATCAGCGGCGGTGCCGAAATGATGATCAACCTCGGGGATCCATCGGCACTCCTGGCGGCATCATTGGAGTACAACATCGCCGAGAACATCTACCTGGAGGCGGGCGGTTTTATAGGTATCGGCTCACGCCCGTCGCTGGATTTTTCACAGAGTATAATCGGGCAACCGGTTCTGGATTCGGAGTTCGGCAGCTACGCCGACACATATTATTCTTCGTTTCGGGTCTATTTCTAAACGATAGCCTTCGGTAGAACAGGGAAATCACCCCGATCCGCCCTGCCGGTGCTCGGTATTTGTAATACCATGCGGCGCATCCGAGGGGTCTGAAGCAGTTCTCAGGCAGGCGGGACTCATTGGAGAGACAGCCATCTTTTTTCCCCTTGATTTTAGAGTGCGGACGCATTATGTTTTGGTTGTGCAGGTGTTCGAAAAATAATCCGTGAGCTGCTTTTGCTCGGGATTTGACGTGTGATCCAGGCTTATACGGCGCTGCTATCAACGGCGAACCCCATCCACGCTTGCGATCACTCTCACCGCACGGGAGGCAATAACAGAACAGGTAACGTGTATCTACGGCAATTGGTGGGTACCCGACTATATTGAATCGGCCCTATGTTACGAAGGAGAGATGACATCTATGAGAACCGGTGTGGCGGGTCATTGAACCTGCCCGGCGTCGGATAGTTTCGCGCGGCGCTCGATCCCGGTGACAGCAAGCTGTCTTTTATACTAAGAATACCACTGCACAAGAGGGAGTTTATAAAATGCCTGAATGCCAGCATCAGTGGAAAATGACAAATATCGAATTCGGTTTCATTGTTTTCGAGAAATGCTCGCATTGCGCAGATCTGCGGACCTACTTCTCCCCGGATGATACCTGGGACGAGTACAAGGAAGGCGACTGCACCTGGAGCATTGTCGAAAACGCTCAAACCTTCAGATTCGACCTTCAGTGTACCGAGTGTAACCATCTCGAGAAGTTCAATGACCTGATGGGGCTGCTTTTCTGCACCGGTTGTCTTGAGGACTGCGAGGTTGAATTGCTGCGAAAGAAATACGAGGCCGAGAAGACCTGGCTCCTGGTAGCGTTCGGCTTCCTTCCCCAGTCAAAGACGAATCCCATTCCCGCCTATAAGCTGGAAATACTCAGCGACCACTTCAATCAACGTCGTGATACCAGTCGGTCGCGGATAATAATTGTCCCGTTCAATTTGATTAAAGACATCTCACTCTGCCGAGGCGAGTTCATCCATGATGTTGGTATGCTTTCGCTTGAGCCGCCCGAGGAAAGAAAACCGCTGTTTTGACCGCAACACGAGATAAACCCCCAGAATTATTAGGAGTGCCTTCATGAACACTAAAGACGTGATGGAGAAAATCGGACTCCAGGCATTAAACAAGTTCGAGCCGCGTGAAGTAGATGGTGTTTTTGTTTCCGATATGTTGAGCGATGTTATGGCCGGAGCCAAATCGGGCAATCTGTGGGTCACGGTACAGACTCACAAGAGCATTGTGCCCGCGGCCAATTTGGTTGATGTCTCGGCGGTTGTGATCACCAGCGGCAAGGAGGTGCCCGCGGAAACGATAGAGATGGCCACCAAACACGATATCGCCATTCTGTCCACTGACCTGCCTATCTTTGAACTGGTCGGCAAACTGTACGGTCTGGGACTGGTTTCCAAGTAGTCAGCCGGTGGTCAAGCGGCTACTTGACGACAGCGGGTGCCGGCCGGGCCGGATCCGCGCTGAAATTAACGCGATAACACAGGCAACGCGCAACACGTGAAGATAAACATGATAAAAGAGGCTCTCAACGCCTCGGTTCTCGAGGGCGTAGAGAGACTCGATACCTCAGTGGAGCAGGTGTACGCCTCAGACCTGATGAGCGACGTTCTGGCTTTTGGCAAGCCGAATTCGTTTCTCGTCACCGGTCTGGCCACGCAGCAGGCGGTCATCTCCGCACACATGGCGGAATTTAAGGGGGTTGTGTTCATCCGGGGCAAGCGGCCCAAGGACGGCGCCGAAAAACTGTCTCGTGATAACCAGTTGGTTTTGATGTCGACCGAGTTGGACATGTATGACGCCTGCGTGCGGATCAACTCGGCCACCCGGGGCGATTCACCGGAGCCGGTGGTAGTAACCGCCCAGGAGCAGGCGGAAAAGATGCTCCTGAGCAACGAATTCGAAATTCAGGGTGACGATTTCGCCAAGGCCGGTATAGTCTCGACCGATATCAAGTCGATTCTGAAAAAGATCGGGTTCGACTCCAAACTGGTCCGGCGGGTGGCTATCAGCACCTATGAAGCTGAAATGAATGTTGTCATGCACGCCGATTGCGGCAAGGTGATACTCTCGGTGACGCCCCAGATGATCGAGGTGCTCATCAAGGATCAGGGCAAGGGGATACCGGATGTCGAGCAGGCTATGCAGGAGGGCTTTACGACGTCAACCGAGGAGATGCGCGCAATGGGATTCGGCGCCGGCATGGGACTGCCCAATATCAAGCGAAACACGGATGAGTTTGAGATTGACAGCGAGGTTGCAGTCGGCACGACGCTGCGGATGAAGTTTAATATATAGTGCTCTTTTCCAGAAAGGAGACAGACAAGATGGCGCAGTATTATCACGCCCACAAAGTTGACCCGGACCTGTGTCGCGGGCATATGACCTGTATGCGCCTGTGCCCGACCCAGGCGATACGGGTGCGCAACGGCACTGCCGGGATCTCCGAAGAGCTTTGCGTTGACTGCGGTAGTTGCCTTGTCGGCTGCCCCTCGGATGCGATTGTTCCCATCTCTGATGATGTCTCCGAAACCTCTCGTTTCAAGTACAAGGTAGTGGTACCGTCACCGGTGCTATACTCTCAGTTCGAGGCAAGCGTCCACCCCTATATCATTCATCTGGCTTTTCAGGAACTTGGATTCGACGCCGTCGTTGATGTGGGCGACTCCGCCGAGGCCCTGGCCTTTGCCCTGGTCGAATATATGAAGGAATACACCGGGCCGCTGCCGCTTATCTCGTCACACTGCCCGTCGATTATCCGATTGATCCAGGTCAAGTATCCCGACCTGGTCGAGCAGGTGGTGCCGCTCGACGTGCCGCGCGAGATTACCGCCCGGGAAATCAAAAAAAACCTGCCGGCCAAACTCGGGCTGGAGCCTGAAGATGTCGGCGTTATTTATGTCGCGCCCTGCCCGGCGCGGATGGTGTCGATCAAGCAACCGGCGGAGAAAGCAAGCTCCTGGTTTGATGGCGTTGTATCCATCAAGGATGTGTTCTCGGTACTGATGCCGCACGTGGTCGGCATCAAAGAGACTTTCAAGGAAAGCATGGTGCCCGATGATTTTCGGTTCACCGGCGGCTGGGCCACTTTGGGGAGTATCACCCGCGCGGCGCGCATGGAAAACTGGCTGGCGGTCTCCGGCGTCCATCCCGTGATGCGGATTCTTGACGATATCGAAAACTCGCGACTGCGCAATATCGACTTTGTAGAGGTCCTGGCGCACATGCTGGGCTGTATCAGCGGGCCGTTCAATGTTGAAAGCCCCTATGTCGCCCGCGCCAACGGCATCAAGCGAATGCAGAAATATCTTACGAAAGCCGAAGTCGACCCCGATGACATCCGAAAAAAACTCAAGGAAGGTTATTACTTCTTTGAGAATCCGGTGCTCCCTCGACCGACAACCTATTTCGACACCGATCTCGAGACCTCGATCAAGAGAATGAAGGAACGGGAACGGGTCTACAGGAGCCTCCGCCAGATCGACTGTGGCTGTTGCGGAGCGCCGACCTGTATGGCTTTCGCCGATGACTTCGTGCGCGGCGAGGCCAAACTCACTGACTGCATCTTCCTGGCTCAACAGCCGGACGAGAAATAAAAATTCAATAAGCTCTTCTGAACCCTAACAGGAGATTGTTCTGTGAAGGACAAAGACTACCAAGAGATCTTTTCCCAGTTCAAAGGGAAGGAAGCCGATCTTCTTCCTATCCTTTTGAGAATTCAGGAAAAGGAGGGCTACATCTCAGAAGAGGCTATCCGTCGTATATCGAAGTTTCTCAAGTTATCGGAGAACCAGATTTACGGTGTGGCTTCCTTCTATCCCAAGTACCGATTCAACCCGCCCGGCAGGAAATCGATCAAGGTCTGCATGGGCACCGCCTGCCATGTGCGCGGCGGCAAGTTTCTTTCCGACGCGGTCGGCTGGAAACTGGGGATCAATATCGGTCAGACAACCGAAGACAAGCGGTTCGATTTTCAGCGCGCAACCTGTCTGGGTTGCTGCACGCTCGGACCGGTGGTAAAAATCAACGACGACGTCCACAGCCGCATGCTGGTGACGGGCCTCAAGGAAATTCTGGAAAAACATGATTAGTTTCGAACAACGACAGGACGAGGCCCGCAAGAAATGGAACGCCCTGCAATCGAGCAAAGTCCCGGTAATATATGTCGGCACGGCGACCTGCGGGCGGGCCGCCGGGGCGATGGACGTGCTGAAAGTGATTCGCCGCACGCTCAAGGAGCACAAGCTCAAGGCAAAGGTGGTCGAGGTCGGATGTATCGGGCCGTGCTATCTCGAACCGCTGATGGATATCGTGGTGCCGGGCAATCCCCGTATCAGCTATTCCAATGTCAACGCGGAGAGCGCGCAAAAGATTGTTGAAAACTACCTTCTCAAGGGCAACCCGCTGCCGATGCTGGCGGCCGGACATTTCGGCGAAAACGGGCATCCGGTTACCGCTGGGATCCCGCGCTTTTTTGATATGCCCATGCTCAAGCATCAGGTCAGGGTGGTATTGAGAAACTGCGGTTATATCAATCCGGACAGTATCGATCATTATCTTGCCAACGACGGCTACGAGGGTTTGAAAAAAGCGCTCGCGATGGGTCACGAGGCGGTCATTGCCGAGGTCGAAGAAGCCGGAGTGCGCGGTCGCGGCGGCGCCGGATTCCCCACCCATCGCAAGTGGAAGATATGCCGCAGTGTGGCGGGCGACGACAAGTACATGATCTGCAATGTCTCCGAGGGTGATCCCGGAGCGTTCATGAATCGCTCGTTGATCGAGGGCGACCCGCACTGTGTGGTCGAGGGGCTGCTAATCGCCGCCTTTGCTATCGGCGCCAATCACGGTTATATCTACATCAACTCCGACTACACCCTGGCGATCGCGCGCCTGAAGACCGCTATCGACGAAATGAGCGAACTGGGACTTCTGGGCAAGAACATCCTCGGCTCCGGTTTCGATTTTGATATAATCATCAAAGAGGGTGCCGGAGCGTTTGTCTGCGGCGAAGAGACGGCATTGATCGCCGCCGTTGAAGGCCGACGGGGAATGCCCCGCTCACGCCCGCCGTTCCCGGCGGTCGAGGGTCTGTTCGGCAAACCGACGATTATTAACAATGTCGAGACTCTCGGCAGCCTGCCGAACATCCTTCGCAACGGGGCCTCCTGGTACAAGCAGTACGGTGTCCCCGGCAACTACGGCACCAAAACCTTCTCGCTGGTCGGTTCGATTCGGCGCGGCGGACTGATCGAAGTGCCCCTGGGGATCAAGCTGCGGAAGATCATCGAGGATATCGGCGGCGGTTCACTGAAGAAATTCAAGGCAGTTCAAACCGGCGGACCATCCGGCGGCTGTCTTTCCGAAGAATATCTCGATATTCCGGTAGAATATGAATCGATGACAGCGGCCGGCTCGATCATGGGATCCGGCGGGATGATCGTCATGGATGAGGATGCGTGCGTCGTTGATCTGGCGCTTTATTTCCTCAACTTCACGCAGAAGGAGTCGTGCGGCAAATGCTCGCCCTGCCGGGTAGGAACCTGGCACATGGTGACGATTTTGGAGCGGATCACCAAAGGCGAGGGAACGACCGAAGATTTGACGAAGCTCCAGACGCTGGCTGAAACGGCGGCCCGGGCGTCGCTGTGCGGGCTGGGACAGTCGGCGCCCAACCCGGTGCTGACGACGCTCAGGCATTTTCGGAGTGAATACCTCGAACATGTTCAGGACCATTACTGCTCCGCTTCCTGCTGTCAGGAATTGGTGAAATACTACATCGATCCTGAAAAATGCAACGGCTGCCAGCGGTGCGCCGAGATCTGCCCGACCGAGGCGATCAGCGGCGTGCGGACTCAGCTTCACGAGATCGATTTCAGCCGCTGTATCAAGTGCAAGGCCTGCTACGAGGTCTGTCGTTTCGATCCGCTGGCCGGCAACGCCATCTCTATCAAGTCGGTACGGAGGGTGTCATGAATAAGAAAGTGCCCACGGTAAGCATCAGCATCGACAACAAGTCCTACACGGTTAAAGAGGGCCTGACGATTCTTGAAGCCGCCCAACAAAACGATATCTATATTCCTACGCTTTGCGCCCACAAGGAACTGAGTCCTTACGGTGGTTGCCGGATGTGTATTGTCGAGGTGGAAGGATTTCGCAATCTGCCCACCGCGTGCACCACGCCGGTCAGTGACGGGATGGTCATACGCACCAACACCGCCCAGGTTAACTCGGTGCGAACGGAGATCCTGCAACTGTTTCTCAGCGAACACACTTCGAGTTGTCTCATCTGTGACGAGGCCGAGCAGTGCCGCCAGTACATGGGAACGATTCGCAAGGCCGGTGTCACGACCGGCTGCCGGTACTGTCCCAACGACGGCCAGTGCGAGTTGCAGGATGTGACCGAACATCTTCAGATCAAAGAGATCAAGTACCCGATTTATTACCGCGACCTGCGAGTGGAAAAAGAGGATCCGTTCTACGATCGTGATTACAACCTCTGTATCCTCTGCGGCCGGTGTATCCGAATGTGTCAGGAGATCAGGATCGCCAACGTCCTCGCCTTCAATCATCGGGGTCGCTCGACCACTATCGGCCCCGCCCTGGGACGCACTCACCTTGAGGCGGGCTGCGAGTTCTGCGGCGCCTGCGTGTCGGTCTGCCCGACCGGGGCGCTTTCGGAGAAAGCCCGAAAGTGGGAAGGTAAGCCGGATCGCGAAGAGGTAACCACCTGTACTTTCTGCGGCGTCGGCTGCCAGATGCGCCTGTTGATAAAAGGCGATCGGGTTATCGGCAGCCTGCCGACCCAGGACGAACTGGTCAATCACGGTCAACTCTGTGTGAAGGGCCGGTTCTGTATCTCCGAGATGGTGAACGGCTACCGCCGGCTGCGGAATCCGTACGCTATTGTCGAGGGCAACAAAGCCGACATAAGCTGGGACGAC
>DAOWIC010000195.1 GCA_030641085.1 Calditrichota bacterium | reverse complement strand
GGGTGCAAAATCGGCCCGGGGCTTTTGCTGTCTTTCCCTCGGGTCGCATTCCGTATCGCATTCAGATTGATACCGAGCAAAAAAATCAGCTATTTTCTGGCGGCGAGTGGAACAATTGGGTCCACCGATACTGTTTGAAAAGCTGTAACGAATGCGTTAAACGAAACTGAATTGGTCCATGTAAACCATATGCCAGGTCGAATGTGAACAAGACGCCCTCAAATGAGACTGTGCTGGCCGAGTATCTTGCCACCATTCCGGTCGAATTCCACGCTGTTTTAGTACCCGCCGATGAGCAGGGTCGCAGCGAGTTGACGGATGAGGTCAAAAAGCTCGCCGTAAGAGAAGAAGAGCGCAATTACGTGCTCGAGCTACAGCACCAGTACGGGGTCCCGATCCGGCCAAACGAATCGGTCAAGCGAACCATGATTCGCGTGCGCCTAAAGCTCCTGAAAGCGCTACACGCGGCAGGAATCGACGAGGACCTGGGCGAACCCGGATCCATGCCGACCGACCCGCTCGAATAATCCTCCCGCTCGGACGTGGCTGGCCGCCGCAGTTAAGGCAATTCTTCTTGATTTTTCCCGTTAGTGTCGAATTTTCCACCCGACTAAGAGGGATGGAGTCCCCCGTATAACCGTCCAGAGCGGCTGATGACTTCTGGTGAGCAAACTGAGTAACGGTGGAGTCGTCGGCCGAATGTCGTAAGCATTCGTCATGTCGCAGTAAACTCTCGCTGATCGCGTTCCATACAAAAGGCGGGTTAGTCCCGCCCCCGTGAAATACGGTCTTGTCAAAGTGGATATTTCCAATTATTTTAGGCAACACACCGGTGTATTCATCTATCAAGATCGGACGCCATGAGCAGGAAACCGTCGGACAAAAACAATCCAGAGCAGACGCGCCATCTGGTTATGTATTACGTAACTATCGGCCTTTTTCTGATTGGCCTGGCGCTGCCTCAGGCGCGGACCTGGGGGTTCA
Organism: Calditrichota bacterium; assembly: GCA_030641085.1. Classification (GTDB taxonomy): domain Bacteria; phylum Zixibacteria; class MSB-5A5; order GN15; family FEB-12; genus DAOWIC01. The sequence goes on along the minus strand of DAOWIC010000195.1, from coordinate 2,861 downwards.
ACTGGTGGGCCTACCAGCCGACAGTTGCCCAGGCCGCCCTGATCCTGATCGCGATAGCTGCCGGTCCGATTCTGTGGTGGTGGAGTCGACGGACTGAATACTCACAGAAGCATGAGCCACCCGAATCCGGCGCCCTTTCGAGTTACTGGCTGGCGGCCACGCTGACGTTGGTTGTGTCGGCTGCTCTCTACATTCTCTTTCCAAGCCGAACCCACTTTCTGGGCGACGGTTACCAGTTGCTTTCCCACATGGCCGACCAGGGCGGCAATATCAAATCATGGGATATTGGGGCGTCGTTTGTCAACAACACGGTTTTTGGTCTGCTGGGAAGCCCCTCTCGGGAGGCCGCGCTTACAGCGTACCGAATAGTCGCGGTTGGCTCGGGGCTGATAACTTTGATCGTAATCGCTGTAGCATCGGCCCGGCTTTTCGAGAATCGATTGAGCCGCTTTCTGTTTCTGCTGGGCGTTGTCACCGGCGGCTACGCCCTGCAGTTTTTCGGGTATGTCGAAAATTACGCCCTGTTCACGGCGGCGGTCATATCTTTCGCATTGTTGGGATTACTGGCGGCGCTGGGTAAGCTCTCCCGATGGTGGGCGGTGTTGCCGGTGGTGGCGGCCTGCCTGCTTCACATATTCGGCCTCACGCTTCTCCCGGCACTGGTCTATCTGCTGCTTTTCGACCGGCAGCCGTTGGTGGGATTGTCACAACTGAGCAAAAGCCGAAAGCGGCTCTTGTTTGCCATCGTAGCCGCAGGCGCTGTCGGGCTTTATCTCTATCTGTTCTACAATTACTATTTTTTCCGCTTCGCTTTTCTTCCTGTGGTGCCGGATAGGTTCACGGTTGACAACGACTACCTCCTGTCGCCGAAACATATCGGCGACGTTCTGAATCTCGTCTTGCTGCTCGTGCCCGGCCTGTTAATATTTCTCGCTCGGTTGTTGTCCGATCGCAAGCGCGAGCTTTTCGGCAAACCGGCGGGGCGATTTCTGCTGGTGATGACGCTCTCGACGCTGGCCGCAGTCTATCTGTTCAATCCGGGTATCGGCATGCCTCGCAACTGGGATCTATTTTCGCTGGTTGGTATCCCCATGGCAGTACTGGTATTTTATTACCTGCTGTCGGATCCCGGCAGGCCGCGTCAGGTTTACCTGGCGACATCGCTGGCGATCATGCTCGGTCTGCTCACGCTGGCGCCGCGCGTCATATCGCAGCATGTGCCCGAAACCGCGATAGCCCATTTTGACAATTACGTAAAGCTCGATCGCACCCGGAATCGCAACGCCCGCGGACTGCTGATCGACTATTATGAAGAGATCGGCGACAGCCTTGCCGCCGACCGCGAGCACATCCAGGCCCTAAAGGGGTTTCCCGATGCGATCCTGACCAATCGCGGCAAGCAGCTTATGGATGCGGGCAAGATCGATCAGGCGGAGGAACTCTTTCGACGCGCGTTAAAAGTGAATCCGATTTTTGTCAACGCCTACGGCAATCTGGCCAGTTGTCAGATTATCCAGAACCGGCTCGACAGCGCCATGGCGCTGCTTGAGATCGCCAACGGCCTCAATCCATACTCCGCCTCGACCATCTCCAATATCGGTACGGTCTATCTGAGACGGGGCGAATATGCCGATGCCCGCAATGCGTTCTTGGAGGCGTTACGCATCGACAGCTCATCGGTAACGGCTCGAGCGGGGCTAACCTCGGTCTACGTCAAACTGCATGATGCCGAGCACGCCAGTGAGAGTATGGAGGTTCTGCACCGGACATTTAACATGTCGCGCGACTACTACCTGCAGGCGGTCGATGTATGTATGAAGGCGGGCCTGATTTCTACCGCACGGACCGCCTTCCGTATCGCTGTCGAGTGCGGCGCCAGCCGGTCAGAGCAGCAGGCGCTCATCGGCAAGTATCCTGAACTTGGGTCATAATGATCCGGCTGGGTGGTACACATTAAGAAGCTGGGTTTGCTGTTGGCTCGAGGATAGCGGTATCCTGCTGAACCGGGCGACAGCGATCCATTTGAACGACATGCAGACAAGAGAAGAGACTGTCTTTTTAGAGGGCGGCTCCGCCCCGATGTATTTGTGCGCCTCCCGCCGGTAGCAGCGCGGTGGGGTGGCGCACCATTTATGGGCGGCAGACGCCCTCGTCTGCCCCATGGAGTTGTTGGGGCGCGGCAGGTGAGGGCCTCCGCCGCGCACGGACAGGAGGTAGGGGCTTGATTCATCAAGCCCGTGGCAGCATTTGATAAATCAAATGCCTACACCGGTAGCTCGGGTTCCACAGGGCGCGAAGCGACTGGAGAAACCCGATACGAACACAGAAGAGGGAAATCATGTCATTACGCCAGAAAATGAATTGGCTTGCGGCCGTATCAACCGTCTTGATTTGTATCGGTATCGTTGCCTGCGAGTCCCGACAAGCACCGCGGGGGAACCTGCATTTCGTGCAGGCCGGGCCGCCGGATGACATGCCGCTTCGCGGACCACACTCGGTAATTGTCTATAAGCTTGACGAGGAAAGCGGTTTGTTGTCGGCAATAGCTCGTACACCGCTGAGGGACTGGACCGATGACGTCAAGTGTTACACAAACTTGAGCAGGCTGATCGTCTCGACAAGCAAAACTGCTTGGGGCGGGGTTGGGGATGCGGACAAGATATACATATTCGGGGCGGATTCTGCTGAGAGGTTTGATGTCATAGAGATGAAAGATTACGGTGCATGCTATGATTTTCGTCTCGCCGCAACTTCAACCGCCGGTGATATCATAAAGGTATACTACAAATCAGAGGACGGCGTGCGCAAAGAGGCTTATATCAATTCCAAAACAAAGGAACGGGCAGAAGATAAATCATTGT
>DAOWIC010000040.1 GCA_030641085.1 Calditrichota bacterium | reverse complement strand
TATCAACGACCTTTCGCTGGGTGCTATGGGTCCCACCGATCCGTACATTATCCTTGTGGTGATCATGGTGGTGGCGCAGTTCGTCTCACAAAAACTGACGATGCCGAGCACGCAGCAGAACAAGGCCATCGGCTATATCATGCCGTTGTTCATGGGCTTCATCTTCTACAAGTTCGCCGCCGGATTGGTACTTTATTGGACCTGCTTCAGCGTCTTCTCGCTGCTGGACTATGTGCTGTTCAAACGGAAAAACCTGAACTCGCAGGTGAAGGCGGCCTGATAAAATGACGGCAAAAAAAAAGTCAAAACAACGACCGGCAGCATGGCTGCCGGTCGTTGCGACGAAACAATAGTCGCTGTTATCACGCCACCCGGCGAGGGTGGCATCGCCGCTCTCCGCATAGCCGGCAAGCGCAGCTTGTCTTTTCTTGAAAGTCACTTCAGGTCCACCTCGGAAGACTCCCCACAATTCAAGCCCTTCCTTATGCGGTATGGGCATTTTGTCGGGCGTGACGGTAATGTGATCGACGAGGTGATGGCGGTCTATATGCCGGCCGGACGCTCCTATACCGGGCTGCCACAGGTGGAGATATTCTGCCACGGCGGCCGACAGGTGGTGCAACTTATTCAGCAACAAATTGTTAACGATGGCGCACGAATGTCTGAGCCGGGCGAATTCACCCGCCTGGCGTTCCTCTCCGGACGGATCGATCTGGCCAAAGCCGAGGCAGTGGCGGAAATTATCGCCGCCAACACCGATTCTTCGTTTGGTGCCGCTCGGGAGCACCTTCTGGGAGCATATGCGGAGCATGTGACCGTGCTGCGCGAGGCACTGGTCGATATCGCCGCCGAGATTGAGGCCTCGATTGACTTCCCCGAAGAAGATATCGACGCCGCCGGCAGCAGGAGGCTGGTTGAGATGCTCGACCGCACGATTGGGAGCATCGGGGAGCTGGTTGAAAGCTATACGGGTGGCAGAATTATCGACGAAGGCTACCGGATTGCGATCGGCGGGCGCCCCAACGCCGGTAAGTCATCGCTGTTTAACCTGCTCCTGCGGCAGGAGCGGGCGCTGGTTACGCCGACCGCGGGAACTACCCGTGACTACCTCTCGGAATGGATCGATCTGGGCGGGTTCAAGGTGAATATAATCGACACCGCCGGGCTGCGCCGGGGGGGCGGACAGATCGAGCGGGCCGGGCAGAAATCGGCGAAACGCATTATCGACAGCTCGGATATTTTGCTGTGGATGGTAGACTTGTCGAAAAAGAACTGGCAGGCGGAGCTTAAGGCGGATATCAAAGCGCTCGAAAAAACCGCGATCATACTGTTAGGCAATAAGATAGATGCTGTACCGGCCGGAGCCGAAAAAGCCTGGCAGGCGGATTCAAACAATCTACTGCTGACTTCCTGCAAGACCCGTAAAGGGATCGCCGACCTGAAAAAGAGTCTGATCGTGCGTATAAACGATAAGATGCCGGACTTGACCGACGGGCTGGTGGTCACCTCGGCGCGGCATAAGCAAAAACTGGCCGTTGCTTTGAAGGCGCTCCGGGCCGCGCGACGCAAGATGGCGGCATCGGAATCGCCGGAGCTGACTGCGTTTGATCTGCGCCTTGCGATTGGGGCTATTGACGAGATCACCGGTCGGATCTATACCGATGAGATCCTCGGAAAGATTTTCTCCAGGTTTTGTGTTGGTAAGTGATGACCCATAAAGAGATACGGGGTGAGATAAAACACGCAACGAGAAGAAACACACAAAGTGTGTCACGTGACACAGGCATGGCCCGGTCTGTCAGAGGGGTTGAACAGTGATGGTGAGTGAAGAGTATATTGAGCGGAGTGCAGCAATTCGATGATGGCTGAATATGATGTCATAGTAGTCGGCGGCGGACATGCCGGAGTCGAGGCGGCTCTGGCGGTGGCGCGGATGGGCAAGACGGCGGCGATTGTTACTATGGACGCAAAGCGTCTGGCCCTGATGTCGTGCAATCCGGCTATCGGCGGAGTTGGTAAGTCTCACGTAGTTAAAGAGATAGATGCGCTTGGCGGTTTGATGGGAGAAGCGATTGACGCCACCGGCATTCAGTTTCGGCGGCTAAATCTTTCGCGCGGACCAGCGGTTTGGTCAACCCGCGCCCAGGCGGATCGGATTAAGTACAACGACTATGTGGTCGACTTCGTGCGGCGGCAGGAGTCCGTTGATGTTATCGAGGGCGTGGCGGGCGAAATCCTCGCTGACGCCGGCCGAGCGGTAGGAATTGTGACCGAAGATGGCCGGAGGATTGGTTCGAGGGCGATTGTTATCGCCACCGGCACTTTTCTTGGCGGGCTTATCCATATCGGCGAGAAGAAGATACGCGCCGGGCGGATCGGTGAGAAAGCAGCCTGGGAGCTCTCTGAATCATTCCGGGCGCTCGGTTTTGAGATCGGTCGGCTGAAAACCGGTACCCCGCCCCGAATCGACGGTGCTACAATTGACTGGTCGCGATGCGAGATCCAACCGGGCGAGACACCGATCCCGTTCTTTTCATCACGCTCCAGTCGGGAGCAATTCGATCAAACCCCCTGCCACCTGACCTACACGACCGCCGCGACGAAGCTGCTTGTGTCGGCCAATTTTGAGGCTTCGCCCATTTTCTCCGGCCAGATAAACTCAACCGGCCCAAGATATTGCCCATCGATAGAGGATAAGTTTTTCCGCTTCGCCGACAAGGAGCGACACCAGATCTTTCTCGAGCCGGAAGGAAACGGCACCAGCGAGGTTTACCCGAACGGTTTTTCGACCGCCCTTCCGGAGGAAATTCAGCGCCAGGCAATCCGGACCGTGGCCGGTCTCGAAGAGGCGGTGGTGACGCAACCGGGATACGCGGTCGAATACGATTACTGCCCCGCCTATCAGGTAAAACCGACCCTGGAAACTCGGCGACTCGAGGGACTGTTCTTGGCAGGTCAAATCCTGGGCACATCGGGCTACGAAGAGGCTGCGGGACAAGGCCTTATTGCCGGTGTCAACGCGGTCCTGCAAATTGAGCGTGAGCCGGGTCTGGTGCTGGACCGTTCCGAGGCGTATATCGGTGTCATGATTGACGATATAACAACCCACTCGACTACCGAGCCGTACCGCCTTTTCACCTCGCGGGCGGAGTACCGCCTGGCGCTGCGTGAAGATAATGCCCGTGACCGGCTCCACCAATATGCCCGGAAATACCGTCTTATCAATGAAGCAGAGGCGGACCATTTCGAGCGTCTCGATCAAGCGACCCGGGAGCAGATCAAGCACTTCCAGAAGAAGCGGGTAGCGGTAGCCGATCTGGGCGAATTGAGAGCGCGATTTCAGAAGCGGGAAAATATTAGCCTGGAGGGCCTGCTCAAGCAGCCGGGGATAACGATCAATGAGGCGCTGCCGATAATCGCGCGCTTCGATGGTGAGCTGTCGCATGAGCGCGAGGTGCTCGAGCGGGCGGCGATCTGGATTAGGTACAAAGGATATATCGATAAGCAGCAGAGAGAGATAGAAAAATTCAAACGGATGGAGGGTGCGGTCATCCCGGCGGATTTTAGCTACGATACTATAGCCGGACTGAAGCAAGAGGCGCGGGAGAAGTTCAGGCGTTTCCGCCCCGGTTCGTTGGGTCAGGCGGGTCGGATTGAGGGGGTCACGCCGGGCGATCTGGCGGTGCTGTCGATTCATCTGAAAAAATGGAGCGGGTCAGGAGAATGAACCAACCCAACGAAGTCGAGACTATGGATCACTGGGCCATCTTCCGCCGGCATGATCCCCATAATAGGCTCGGTTTGTATTATCGCTGGCTGACCAAAGAGAACGAACGGATCAACCTTGTTTCACGTGAAACAATCCGCGAGGGTTTTGAGCGACTCGTATTCGAATCGCTGGTGCCGCTGGAAAAGATCGATCCCGCCCGCGTACACGATTATCTCGATATCGGCTCCGGGGGCGGTTTACCGGCTATGCCGATCATTCTCTCGCTCACATCGCAGGGACGCTCTTGCAACGCCACTCTGGTCGAACGGATCCAAAAGAAATGCGGCGCTCTCCGCCGGATCAGCCTCCGTCTCGAACTCGACCGTACCAATACCCGTCTCGATTTGATCTGCGAGCCTTTCGAACAATGCCGCTTCCATCGTGAATTCGATCTGATCACGTTGCGCTATGTCGCCCTGACTGAAGCGTTGCTGCAAAAAATCCTGACAGTCCTGCGCTCCGACGGCGCCTTCATATACTTTTCCACACCCGCGTTTGAGATTGACGACACTCAATGTGAGGCTGTAACGCATTATTACCGCAGTGATTTGAGCCCACAAAAAAACAGCTTCACGATCTTCAGAAAAAAGTAATAAAACAGCGCGATATTTTTGTTGCGCACGTTTGCACGCGTGCATAGAATACTCTGGGTTAAGAAGTTACTTAGCAAGAGGAGTATCGGTTGAGTAAAATCATTGCCATTACTAACCAAAAGGGCGGCGTCGGTAAAACCACCACCGCGGTCAATCTCAGTTCCTGCCTCGCGGCGGCTGAGCACAAGACCTGCCTGGTCGACATGGACCCCCAGGCGAACTCGACCAGCGGGGTCGGCATCGAAACAGATAATGTAACATCATCGGTCTATGATATCCTTATTGGCAACAAGGCGGTCCGCGAGGTTATCCAGCCGACCCAACAGCCCTACCTGAACCTGATCCCATCATCGATATCCCTGGTCGGAGCGGAGGTGGAGCTGGTCAACATGATGTCGCGCGAGACCCGGCTTCGTTCGACACTATCGCAGATACGTGACGAGTACGAGTATATCATTATCGACTGCCCACCGTCGCTCGGCCTGCTGACAGTCAACACCCTGACCGCGGCAGATTCGTTGATTATCCCGATCCAGTGCGAGTACTACGCGCTCGAGGGCCTGGGGCAGTTGATGAACACGATCAAGCTGGTGCAGGACAATCTCAACCCGGACCTCAGGATCGAAGGCGTGCTGCTGACCATGTTCGACGGCCGTCTCAACCTCTCGCGCCAGGTTTCGCAGGAGGTGCGCCGGTATTTTGACAACCGTGTCTACGATACGGTCATCTCGCGCAATGTCCGCCTGTCGGAAGCGCCGTCGTTCGGCAAACCGATCATTCTTTATGATATTCTCTCGACCGGCGCCGAGAATTACATGTCCCTAACGAAAGAGGTGTTGGCCCAATGAGCAAGCTGGTATTAGGAAAAGGACTGGGAGCGCTGATTCCCACTGACGAGAAGATCGCCGGCGAGCCGAAGAAGTATCGGACGGTTACGCTGGATCGGATCGCGCCCAACCCGATGCAGCCGAGGCGCGACTTTGACGAAGCCGGGTTGCGCGAACTGGCCGACTCGTTCAAGGCCAACGGCATCATGCAGCCGCTACTCGTGCAGCAACATGGGTCCGAGTATACTATTATTGCCGGCGAGCGCCGTTTCCGGGCCGCCCGTATGGCCAACTTCGAGGAAGTGCCGGTGCTGTTGATGGATGATGTCAGCGACACGCGCATGCTCGAACTGGCCCTGGTGGAAAATATCCAGCGCGAAAATCTCAACCCGATCGATACCGCCGAAGCGTATCGCCGCCTGATCGACGAATGCGGCCTGACCCAGAACGAGATGGCCGACAAGGTGGGCAAGAGCCGCGCCGCGGTGGCCAATGTTCTGCGCCTGAACGGCCTTCCGGAATCGATCAAGCAGATGCTTCGCGAGCGACACCTTACCGAGGGCCATGCCCGGGCGATCCTGGCGCTCGATTCGGAAAACGCCATGGTGCAGATGGCGCAGCAGATTGTCGATAACTCG
>DAOWIC010000221.1 GCA_030641085.1 Calditrichota bacterium | reverse complement strand
TTTTCAATACTGGGAGAGGTATGATATTAGGTATATTCCTAAGCAGTCTGAGCGTCCACCATGCCGACCTTTCACTGGCCGACCTTCAGCCCACTGTCAATAAACTTGTAATCAAAATATCGCTTGTTGACCCGGCAATGTCATTTCGCTGTCATTTTCGATGACAATGTGATAAAAATCTCTCTTTTTCCGGTTTTGACCCGGTGGCGGTACTAATTCAGGCACTCCTCAGCGCAAAAACTGTTTGACAAAATGCGCTCCCGTGCTATTTTGCGGGTCGCAAAGCGCTTCCAGCGGCAAGATTTGGGGGTGTAGCTCAGGGGTAGAGCACCTGCCTTTTAAGCAGGGAGTCGATGGTTCGATCCCATCCACCCTCACTTTTTAACCCACTCGCCGCTCTTCCCCGCCAACCGTCTCAACAAGAATCCCGATGCCGGTGTATAAAAAGGAAGCTTCCGGCTCTGTGGGGAACCGGAAGCTTTATGATAGGTTGGGAACACTTACCCTAAGAAGAAGCTTGGTTGTTTTAGTCTCTGTCTTTTATACGATAGGCCACTGACGGGGTTTCGTTTTTCGAATTTTTTTTGACAACTATTCCGGCGCGCCATAGACCTTGCACTTTGCGCGCATTCTATTATAATTAGCAATTATCGCCACAAGGCCATTTTGAGATAAACTGATAAGCCCGGAGCTGTAAGATGGATTACAAAATAAGAACCAGGATCGCTCGAATTCTTATCGACGACAAAGTGCCGGTTGATACCGAAGTTGTGATTCTTGGCATGGTCCGTACCGCGCGGACAGGCAAGAATGTCGCGTTTGTCGAGATCAACGACGGCTCCTGCATGGGCAATATTCAGGCGGTCTTTGTCGAGCCGCAGCGGCACCCGATTCTGGAGAAAATTCTCACCGGCGCTTCGGTGCGGGTCAAGGGCAGGCTGATCGCGTCTCAGGGCAAAGGGCAGAAATACGAAATCGCCGGCGAAGCTATAGATCTGATCGGCGAGGCCGACCCTACCTTCCCACTGCAGAAAAAGCGCCACAGCTATGAATTCCTGCGCGAAATTGCCCATCTGCGCGCGCGCACCAACACTTTCGGGGCGGTGACGCGGATACGCTCCAAGCTCGCCTTCTGTGTTCACCGGTATTTCCAAGAGCGCGGTTTTTACTGTGTCCATACGCCCATCATTTCCGCCTCCGACTGCGAGGGAGCCGGCGACCTGTTTCGGGTCTCCACGTTGGACTTTGAAAATATCCCGGTAAAGGAAGGCAAAATTGACTGGGACGCAGATTTCTTCGGCAGTGAAGCCTACCTGACTGTCTCCGGCCAGCTCGAGGCGGAGCTTCTGGCGGTAGCGCTGGGCGATGTCTACAATTTCAGCCCTACCTTCCGGGCCGAAAACTCAAACACCGCCCGCCATGCCTCGGAGTTCTGGATGATCGAGCCGGAGATGGCCTGGGCGGAACTGGATGACAACATGGATCTGGCCGAAGATTTCCTGAAAAACCTGTTCACCTTCGCGCTCGAGGAGTGCCCCGACGAAATGAACTTCTTCGGCAAATGGATCGATAAGGAGGCGCGTCAGACGCTCGAGGGAGTCTGCGAGGCGGATTTTGAACGTCTCCCCTACACCGAAGCGGTTAAAATTCTCGAATCGGCCGGGGAGAAATTCGAGTTCGAGGTTCGCTGGGGAGCCGATCTGCAGTCCGAGCACGAGCGCTACTTGACCGAGAAAGTCTTCAAAAAACCGGTTATCGTTTTCGATTACCCTGAGGAGATCAAGCCGTTTTATATGCGCGTCAACGACGACGGCAAGACGGTCCGGGCGATGGATGTCCTGGTACCGCGGGTCGGAGAGATTATCGGCGGCTCCCAGCGTGAAGAGCGCCACGATGTCCTGGTCGAACGCATGAAGCAAAAAGGGATGAAAGACCTCGACGGGATGCAGTGGTATCTTGACATTCGTAAATACGGCACAGTCCCCCACTCCGGGTTCGGACTGGGATTCGAGCGAGCTATCATGTATATCACCGGCATGGCCAATATCCGCGATGTCGCTTCGTTCCCGCGCGTGCCGCGCTGGGCGAAGTTCTAACGGTAGAACCGTCGACCGATTGACCGCTACGGGTGGGAGCAGTTTCCGCCCGTTTTTTTTCTCGATGTCAATACATCATGAAATTAGACCATGTTGGTGCAAAAGAGCGTCCCCGCACCGGGGGAGGGGATACGGTACGGGGACTATCAAAGCGTCACAGTTGAAGATCATGTGCTCGTTGACCCGGACGCCCTGCTCTGCCTTGCTCTATATACAACAGAAGGCCGGCGAGGATAGTTCACGCAACAAGGAGAATATCGCATCACTTTATACATCTTAGAAACTTTATGACGAGTCACATCGCGTCACAAGAAAAGCCCCCGCACCGGGGGAGGGGAACGGTACGGGGACGTAATAAGCGTCCATCATGTAGATCACATGCTCGTTGATCCAGACGCCATGCTTTGCCTAGCATATATTAAACAATTCAGGACGGATGAAAGTTCGCAATGGCGGCGGGATAACAACGGGCAGTGCCCTAAAAAAAAGTGTCCCCGCGCCGGGGGAGGGGGAACGGTGCGGGGACTACCGAATCGTCTCTGTTGCAGATCATGTGCTCGTTGATCCGGACGCTTCGGATATCTTTCTTGTGGCCGACCGGCATTCAGACGGCGGATCTGGGAGGCTGTCTAAGAGCCTCAAAATCCTACTTAATTTAACAGATATCGCGAAAAACTCAAGCTTAAAGTTAGGATCCGCTGCCGTTTTCTGCAGAATTTTTGTGTCAGGACTTGACACCGCTATGACAGAACTATCTTTCTCTCATGGACCCATGGAGGCTTAGTGAACATTTCTTGCTGTTTAGTTGAATCGTTTTGACTATACTTGAATCCAATGAGTGAAAAAGAACTGGTAGCCAGGGCACAAGCAGGCGACTTTGATGCTTTCTCTGCTCTGGTAACCGCCAACAAGACCAAGATTTACGCTCTGGCGGTCAAGATGACCGGCAACAGCGAAGACGCTGACGATGTCGTTCAGGATACGCTTGTGAAGGCGAACGACAATATCGAGCACTTTCGCGGGGAATCATCGTTCGGGACATGGCTATATTCCATAGCCCTGAACCAGACCCGGGCACTGCTGAGCAAAAAGAAGCAGACCGACCTGAAGCCAATCGAGGAGTATTTGCCTTCCCAGCCGAGTCAGAGTCTTGACGAGCATAGCAACAGTAAGCTGTTCGACTGGAAGGATCCGCATACCGCTCTTGAGGATCAGGAACTCAAAGAAATTATCGATCGGGAATTGGCCGCCCTGCCCTATAAGTATCGGGAGGCGTTCCTGCTGAAATATTACGAGGAGCTGCCGATCAAGGAGATTGCGAAGATTATCAATGAATCCGTCGCATCGACAAAATCAAGGGTTCTCAGGGCGAGACTCGCCCTTCGAGAGCGTCTCGCCGAAATATTTAAGGAACAGTATGGGTAAGAAATGCCGCGAATACATGGGTGAGATAAACGATTATCTCGACGGTGAGCTTGATCCGACAATCTGCGACGAGATCGAAAACCATATCGGCCAGTGCGAAAACTGCCGGATTATGGTCGACACTCTCAAGCAAACGGTAGTCCTCTGCCGCGAAGGCAAAAGAGAGGCACTGCCGGCCGCCCTGGAGGAGAAGTTGACCGGGCTGCTGAGGGAACGCTGGAACAAGAAGTTCGGCAAATAATCAAACCGAGTCTTCTCCAGATCAACCTGCAGTCGATTTTATCGACCCAAAAAGGCTATATTACGCTCCGCGAGCCAAAATTCGCGTGGCGCTTATTGTATTACCCCACAAGCCTTTAGAGCAACCGAGGCCTGCTTCCCGGTGGCGGCGGAATCTTTTTTGAATCCTTTCTGAATCTATTCTATCTAACTGGCAAGTGCAAAAAAACACCTGAAAGGATTTACAATGAGAAAAGGTATTACAGAGTTCTCTATCAAGCATCCCTGGATAGTGCTTTCCGTCGCCGTTTTGATTTCGGTCTTTTTTGCTATTCAGTTTCCGAAGATTAAGATCGACACCGACCCGCAGAATATGCTTGAGGTAGACGAACCGACCCGCCTTTTTCATAGCGCCACCAAAGAAGATTTTGCCCTCTCCGACTTTATAGCCGTGGGCGTTGTAGCCGAGCCGACCGCTTTTACGGCCGACATGCTCAACCGCCTCTATAATATTACGGCCGAGATCGAGGAGATCGAGGGTGTCATCGTTGAGGACATTATGGCTCCCTCTACTATAGACGACATCAAGCAGGGAGCGGGCGGCGCGCTGGTTATCGAGCCGCTCATGGAAGAGGAAATCGAGACCGACGCCGACGCCCGGTACGTCTTCGGCCGCATCATGGATAACCCGATTGTCCGCGGCAAGATAGCCTCCGAAGACGGCAAGGCGATCGCTATCTTTGTTCCCCTTGAGTCCAAGGATATTTCCCACCGGGTAGCGGGCGAGATCCGCGAGATCACCGACCGCCTGGGTGGCGGCGCTACTTTCCATATCGCCGGCCTGCCGCTGGCGGAAGATTCGTTCGGTTCGGAGATGTTCACTCAGATGGCCTACAGCGCTCCGGCCGCGATGTTGATTATCTTTCTGCTGCTTCTGATGTTTTTCCGCCAGATGAAGATTATTATCGCCCCGATGGTGGTAGCGATGATGGCTGTGATCTGGTCAATGGGCCTTTTGATCCTGTCCGGCTTCACGGTGCATATAATGTCGTCAATGATCCCGATCTTTCTGATACCTATCGCGGTGTTGAACTCGATCCATATCCTCAGTGAGTTCTCCGACCACTACAAGAAGTTCAAGAATAAGAAAGAGACCATCCGCCACGCTATCAATGAGCTCTTTTTACCGATGCTCTTTACCTCGGCGACTACCGTGGCCGGATTTCTCTCATTGGCGCTGACGCCGATTCCGCCGGTGAGAGTGTTTGGAATTTTCGTGGCCTTCGGCGTTCTGGTGGCCTGGTTCCTTTCGCTGGTAATCAACCCGGCGATCATGGTGCTGCTCTCCGAGAAGAGCCTGCGCCGTTTCGACAGCGCCGACAACTCCGGCGGTGTGCTGGCACGTATCATGCACTCATTCCGCAGTTTTGCCGGCGGACGCAACCGGGTTATCATCGGCGTCGCCGTGGTGGTCCTGGCTATCGCCGGCTATGGCCTCACCCTTATCGTGGTCAATGACAACCCGGTCAAGTGGTTCAAGACCTCGCACCCGATTCGGATTGCCGATGTCGCCATGAACAATCACCTCGCCGGGACCTACATGAATTACCTCGTCTTTGAAGGCGACGACACCGACCGGATGAAAGCGCCCGAGGTGGAGAACTATATCCAGGCGTTCCAGCGTGAACTGGAAAAAGACGCTATCGTCGGATCCACCACCGGTCTTCCGGACATTATCAAGAAAGTCCGCTACGAACTGTTCGGCGCAGACAGCGCCCAGATGATCATCCCGACCACACAGAACGAAGTGGCCCAGATGCTGTTCCTCTTCGAAATGTCGGGCGGTGACCCGGATGACCTGTACAAGTTTGTTACGCCGGATTACGACCGGGCGAACCTCTGGGTTCAGCTTCGCAACGGCGACAATATGGCCGTCAGCGGCGTGGTCGAGCGCGGCAACAGGTTTCTGGCCGAAAACCCGCCGCCGGAGGGCGTGACGGTGCAGTGGGCCGGGCTGCCTTATATCAATGTTGAGTGGCAGCGCCAGATGGTGAACGGTATGCGCAATTCGCTCGCCGGCTCCTACTTTGTGGTTCTCTTCATGATGATATTCCTCTTCCGGTCACTGCGCTGGGGCCTTATTTCAATGCTCCCGCTGACCATCACCGTCATGGCCATTTACGCCATGATCGGATATATCGGCAAGCCGTACGATATGCCGGTAGCGGTGCTATCGTCGCTCACGCTGGGTCTTTCGATTGACTTCGCGATACATTTCATCCAGCGTCTGCGTATGATACATGCGCGCACCGGAGATTTCAGTGTGGCTTTCCATGAGATATTCGAGAGTGCCGGGCGCGCCATCAGCCGCAACGTGCTGGTAATCGCGGTTGGATTTATCCCGATGCTCTTTTCCACCCTGGTGCCTTATATCACCGTGGGATCATTCTTCCTGGCCATAATGGCGGTTTCCGGACTGGTAACGCTGTTATTGCTGCCGGCCATCTCCAAGACATTCAGCAGGGCGCTCTTTCCTGTGAAGAACTCACCGGAGCTGGAGCCGGTGCCGGTGGAAACAGTCACAACCAAATAGAAAATGTTGAAAAAAGAATAAAGGAGAAAGAGAATGAGAAACCTGAGTCGAATCCTGATTATCGCCCTGGTCGCTATCGGCGCCACGGCCGCGGTACAGGCGCAGGATACTGCCGAACTGATGAAGCAGTCGCACCTGGCCTATTATTACGCCGGTGACGACGGTAAGTCGGAAGTAATCATGCGCATGGTCGACAAGAAGGGTAAGGAACGGACCAAGGAATTCATCATGCTTCGTCTCGACACCGAAGAGGGTGGCGACCAAAAATACTATACCTACTTCAAGAAGCCGTCCGATATTTCGCGCCTGACCTTCATGGTTCACAAGTCCGCCACCGGCAATGACAAGCGCTGGATCTATGTCCCGTCGGTGGACCTTGTCAAGCCGATTTCGGCCGATGACAAGAACTCCAGTTTCGTGGGTTCCGATTTCAGCTACGAGGATGTCTCCGGCCGTCATTGGACCGAGGACAACCACACGCTGGTCGGTGATTCCACCATGGACGGCAAAGATGTCTATGTCATCGAATCCGTCCCGAAAAAAGCGTACAAGGGTTTTGCCCGCAGAATCTCCTACATCGACAAGAGCAACATGTTGCCCCTGAAAGAAGAATATTTCAGCAAGAAGGACAAGCTTGTCAAAATCATGCGCGCGGAAAAGATCGAGAATGTCGATGGCATCATCACCATCACCAGCCGGTCGATGGAAAATGTCAAGAAGAGTCGCAAGACGACGGTCGAGTTCTCGCAGATTAACTACAACGTGGGCGTCACCGACGATATCTTCACCGAGCGCTACCTCAAAACCCCTCCGCGCCAGTATGTGAAATAAAGGAGGGTCCGGGCAATTATGAAAAAGACACTGATAGCACTTTCGATAGTGGCCGGCCTTATGCTGGCCGCCTCCCCCGCCTCATCCGAGGTTTACATCGACGGTTTCCTGCAGGGACTGTACGGCGCGCGACTTGATCAGGACAACCCGACCGCGACCGAGCAGACTGCTTCGGAGACCAGACTGCAGCTTCGCGCCGAGGATTTTGGCGATAAAGGTGAGTTCTTCGCGCGGCTCGATTTCATCTACGACGGTGCCGATTCGGCCGACTACGACTGGGAGCTGCGTGAAGGCTACCTTAAATTCAGACTGGGCAGCAATTTCGATTTCAAGGTCGGCCGCCAGATTCTTACCTGGGGCACGGGCGACCTGATTTTCATCAATGATGTCTTTGCCAAGGATTACCGATCGTTTTTCGTTGGTCGGGACGACCAGTATCTGAAGGCCCCTCAGAACGCATTGAGGATGGAATACTACAACTCGCTGGGCAACTTTTCAGCAGTGTGGACACCGCGTTTTGAGGGCAACCGTTTACCAACCGGCCGGCGGCTGAGCTATTACAACCCGATGGTGGGCGCAACTGTGGGCGAAGGTTACTTCTTTGATCCGCCACCGCCGGATTCGAAATTCGAAAACGGCGAGATCGCAACTCGTTTCAGCCGCCAGGTTGGTAATTTCAACACCGCCCTGTACTTCTACAAGGGCTTCTACAAAAACCCGCTGGGGTTCGACCCGGTCGCCATGAGCGCCGTCTACCCCCGGCTCAACCTATACGGCGCGTCGATCCGTGGCGCGATCGCCGGCGGTGTCCTCTGGGCAGAGGGTGGTTATTATGATTCCCGCGATGACCGCGACGGCGATAACCCGTACAGGCCGAACTCGTCCGTGACCGGCATGCTCGGCTTCGAGCGCCAGGTCGCCTCCAACCTGACTGTCAACGGTCAGTGGCAGGTCGACTATATGCTCGACCATGATATATTCAAGGCGCAGCAGATGCCCGGCGTGTATGTCCGCGATGAAGCCCGTCACCTGCTCACCAGCCGTGTAACCCAGCTTTTGAATTCCGAGCTGGTCACGCTGTCAGGGTTTGTGTTTTACTCGCCTACCGATGAAGACGCCTATGTGCGCCTTTCGGTCGATTACAAGTACTCCGATGAGATTTCGCTGACGGTGGGTGGTAACATTTTTGATGGCGGCCACCAGAACACCGAATTCGGCCAATTTGCTTCAAATGATAACGTATATATGAAGATGACCTACGGCTTCTAAGCCGTGGGGCATCTTTACGTAGAAAGGGGGCTTTCAATGGCTCTTGAAAATTCGATCAGACTGCTGGCGGGCCTGATGATTCTCATCTCGCTGATGCTCTACTATCTTCATTCGCCCTACTGGCTGCTTCTGACCGCCTTTGTAGGACTGAATCTGGCCCAATCGTCGATTACCGGCCTCTGCCCGGCCGAGACGATATTAAAACGACTGTTTTTTGGAAAAAAAGCCGCTGCTTAGCGGCTTCTTTTCTGCCCCCAGGTAGCCGCTTTTCGGACACCCGAGTTGGCAATTATAGGTATAAAATATAGAAGTCCGACCGCCCGGAATTAGTTAATATTATGGGCCGTAAGTGTCGATATAAGCATAATATGAGACCTAATATGAAGCAGAGTGTGGTTTTTGCCCTGCTGCTGGGATTATTGGTATCCATTGCGACCCTACCCGGTTGCGATTCCGCACCCAGCAAATCGAGGCCTAGTGAGACCTTTGCCTATGTCGTCAGTGGCGTCATGGTCAAGGAGATGAACACTGATACGGCCAGTGTCGCCGTGGACCTGCAGCGTAACGGCAGCAAGCATACCCTGGCCGAGATTATTTTCGACGAGGATACCCTGGCCTATAATGATCCCGCCTTTGCGATCGATTCGGTCTATTCTTTCACCGCCAGTCCGGCGGAGACCTACGGAACCGGATCGGTGCCGGTCACGGTCAACGATTCCACGGTATTCTCCGATACCATCGTGGCTGCAATACCGGATACGTTATCGATCACCGAGTTTTCGCCCGGCAATCATCTGATCCCCGGCAACGGCTCGGTAACACTCGCCTTTTCAGCGGCTGCCGGGGTTGAAGGTTATGTGGTCGCCGCTGTCCTGAGCGACTCCGCCTATGTGGGCAAAGGCTGGAGCGCCTATACCGAATCGCTCTCCAGTTCCGGCACGATCACGCCGGATGCTTTCCTCGGCGCCGATGGTCAGACGCCGGTTCCGGGATTATATAACGTCTACGTCTACGGTTTCACCGGAGCGCCCGACAGCGCCGCCTCGTCGCTGCTGCTGCCGGTGCCGTTGCCGGACCAGTTGGCCGACAATATCGACCGGACCGACCTGACCGGTCATTTCGGCGTGGTGGTGGTTGCCGTGATGGACACGGTGCGAGTCGCCCAACTCTAACGACACCTGTTTATATGCCAGATACTGACCCGGCCCAGTCCGGGTCTTTTTTTGGTTGCGCAGAAGTGCCGATGCACTCTAAATTTCATCTATGAATGATTACAGCGACCTGATCCGCCTGTTGGGCAAGCTGGCCACTGAACAGGTGAACGAAAAGACTATCGATATCGACTTGCTGCCTGCGGCCGAGGTGGTCCGCATGATCGGCGACGAGGACCGCCATATCGCCGGAGCGGTAGAGACGCAACAGGCCAACATCGCCGCCTCGGCCGAGATATTCGCCGCCACTTTGAGAGAGGGCGGTCGGGTGTTTTATATCGGCGCCGGTACCTCCGGCCGGTTGGGCGTGCTCGATGCCGCCGAATGCCCGCCCACTTTCGGCACCGAGCCACAGCGAATCGTCGGTGTCATCTCCGGCGGCTACGATACCCTGGTGCTTTCCAAAGAGGGTGTCGAGGACCGGCGCGAGGAGGCTGTCAAAAACCTGATGGCGCACAATGTCGGCAGCGGTGACTTGGTTATCGGAATTGCCGCCACACCCCGGACACCGTACACGCTCTCCGGCCTCGACTATGCCCGCACAGTCGGC
>DAOWIC010000276.1 GCA_030641085.1 Calditrichota bacterium | reverse complement strand
CCCACTCTGAACCGTTACCCTGCTCCTAAATCGATATCTTGTTGATCAGAAGATTGATGATTGCCGCGGCCTGCGCGGTACGGTCGAGAAACTCGCGGAACAGTTTTTTGCCCGCCTCGGTGCTGTCACCGTAACCAAAGCTGGCGGCAACCGGCGGCAGGAAGTCGGGGTCGATCACATTATGGGCGGCTACCTTGAGCCGATACAAATCGCGCAGATTCTTGATAAAATCAAGGTGCTTTTCAATATAGATGAAATGCTCGGCGTTTTCCGGTTCCAGTTCGACCAGCCGACGCAGAAACTTGCGTGACAGCGGTTCGCGCACTTTGTACTTGGTTTCGTACATCAGCAAAAACATCTCGATATCGCGCAAGCCGCCACCGCATTCCTTGATGTCGTTCTGAATTTCGCCGTTTTCGCCGCTGTGGCGGGACTCCATTTCAGCTCGCATATGTTCGAGATATTCCTGACCGCGGGCGAATATCTGCCGGCCGATTATCTCCTCCTGGAATTTCGCTTCCAATTTCCGGCTGCCGACCAACATACGGGAGTTGAGTAGTTGCGACTGATCGACAAATACTTCCTCACCTGCGGTCGAGAGATGCTCGGCCAGTTGATCGAAGCTCATTACATAGCTGCCGAAAAGGTCGGCAAAGCGGTGGTGGGGGAGAATGCCGCGTTTGAGAATGTGCGAATTCATCTTGCCCACGATTTTGTTACAGTAGTCGATCTCCTCGGGATCGGTTGAGTCGAGAATAACAATCATGTCGTAGTCATCGTCAAAACCCTGCTCGCGGGCGTGTCCGCCGGTGGCGTACAGCGCGAACATATCGCGAGTGTGCATGGAATAGCCCAGCGAAAGATGCAGATCCTGCTGGCAGAATTCAAAAAGGGCGTGAGTGTAATTGTCGCAGAACTCGGTGAACTCAAGGTCGGTTTGCTCGCTGTCGGCACCGGCCATCGCCAGCAGACTGACGCGAACGAATTCGAGATCATAATAATCGCCGAGCCGTTCGATCCGCTCGTTGATCGAGGCCAGCGAGGTCAGATCGCTATAGAAGCCGCTCGTGATCTCGCACAGCTTGGCGTTGTTGTGCAGGTTGCGAATGTAGATCGGGTACTTGTTCAGTATCTGGTGGAAATGCCACTTGAAAAAGTGGCTGCTTTGGTAATGGACATCCGTCAGCGCCACCAATTGCTTCTGGACCGTGCTCGGTTCCGGCAGGGTGGACTGGCTCTGGGCAAGGCGCGTGAATCTGGCCAGGCAATCCCAGTTGAGCTGAGCCAGAAACCGGTTCAAATCGCCCGGATGGGCATAGAGAAGTTGCGCCAGCGAGGCTGAGACCCCCGGAAGGCGGCTGATGACATCGATAAAGAGAGAGCTCATCCGGTTAAATACTTCCTTGGCATCGTCCTCTTTGGCTTTCTCGCCGAGAATGACGAGAAATCTCATGGTGGAGGCGGGGTCATATTTGGCGCCGTTGACATAGCCGTTTGCCACCTTGACCTGTACTCGCTCGGGAAGCTGCAGGAAACTCTGAATGTACTCATTATAAAAGACGTTATCCTTGCCGCTCAACTCCTCGAGGAAATCATCCCAGTAAGTAATACCTTTGGAGAAAGTGGAAGCGCGGATAAAATCGACGGCCAGATTGCCTTTGTAGCCCGGGCGCGTGTAAATCTCGCCGGAAAAGATCGGCGTGCATACACTGACCTCGTGAAGGTGCTTCTTGAGATCGTCGGTGAGGACCTCGATCGATTCCATGCTGTTTTCGAGGAATTCATAGTAGATCACAAGCAGGAAGTCCTTGGCCGAAACCACCCCTTTCTTTTCGAAGCCGATCATTTCGGCGATTTTGGCGACCATCTTTTCCACCCCCGGCTCGGCCAGACAGATGTCTTCATCCTGGGCAACCATTATCTGGTACAAGTGCCGAAAGAGCTCGAAGAAACTGAGGGTCCGCTCGAGATCATCCTATTGTGCCCGCCGCGAGGAGTTTTTCTACCGTAGTTCTTCGATGATCTGCCAGGCGTTTACGCGATCGACACCGTAGACCAGCTTAAGCGCCGAAAGCAGCGCCTTTATCGGTCGCAGGATGTCGTCTTTCGGGTTGATCGTGTCGCGTGGCTTCACGCGGGTAAGCAGGGCGTTTACCTCGCCGAGAATGCCGCGCAGGTAGCCCTCGTGGTAACGGTTCTCTTTCCGCTTCGGGTCGAAGTAGAATCGGCTGGTCACTCTTTTGCGAAACTGCTCGTAAAGGCTGTAGCTGCCCAGAATGGTCGCCGCGCCGAGCATTTCGGTTACGATGACAAAGTCGTACGCTTCCTTGTCGAGCATCTCTTCATATTGTTCGATGGTCGCCGTGAAGCTGTTTTCGCCGACATGCTCGGAGAGATGGAAGTGGAGCCGGGTCGCCTTCTTGAACATCTGGTTGGAGAGACGGGCGATAGCGCGGTTGAGCGCCTCCGCATCGCCCGGCTGGCGGTGGATTATGCCCAGATCGATGTCGTCCTGGTCGGCCCGGGTGCCCACACCGAGCATGACGTATTCGGGGGTCTGAACTTCTTGGAGGAAAATGCCCAGCAGCCGTTCCATGTAGCATTTGGTCAGGTAGCGAAACATCCGGCCCGCTTCGAGCATCAGTTTCTTACCGGTCTGAGAACGATTCGGGCTGGTGGCCAATTCGAGCTTGACGATGTCAACCGTCCGCAGATTCATATGCAGAAACTGCAGTGCGAAATAGCAGCCGAGGAAATCGAGCCGCTCCTTCGTGGCGGACGCCTGCAGCACGGTGTCCATCTCGCCGGGGATTTCCATCGAGTAGCTCCAGAGGTGAACCTGATCCCGCACGCCTTGTTGTTCCAGCGCTACGGTGAGTTGCTCGATATTGGACGAGATGATGTGGAGATACTTCCGGTTATAATTGCCCAGGGTGACGGTCTTCTCAGTCAGGCGAGTCAGCGGATCTTTCATGCGCGGTAATTCTCCACATAGTATAAATTTCCGTGGGCGGCGATGGGGGCGGGATTCTTGTAATACATACTCAGCTTCATAGGTGTATTATCGTTTCAACCGTTCCTCGGCAGCCTGCAGCCCGGCCTCGTATGCCTTCAGGTACAACTCTTCGGACATTTTTGGAATGCGGGCCAGGATCGCCTGGCGGATCGATTTCCGGTTGATGACATCGTTGACCCGGGCGAAAAAGCCGAGAGCGACAATGTTGACCAGCGAGGCGCGGCCGCACTCCCGCTCGGCGATTTCAGCAAACGGTACGGTGTAGACAGTCCGTTTTTTCGCTTCGTCGCCGGTGGCGACCTGGCTTTCGGCCACCAGGATCGCGTCCGGCCCCATATCCTTCATGTGCTTGTCGAACGCTTTCTGGGTCAACGCCATAAAAAAGTCGATTGATTCCGGCTTGGGGTAGTCGATAGCCTTGTCGGAGATAACGATTTCGGCGCGGCTGGCGGCTCCCCTGGCCTCCGGTCCGTATGAGCAGCTTTCGGCGGCATTCTTGTTGTCGT
>DAOWIC010000028.1 GCA_030641085.1 Calditrichota bacterium | reverse complement strand
TTCATATTCTGCCTGGTCTTTTACGTGGGCAAAGTAAACGGATGGCAACCGGTCGAGTTTTCCACTGGTGTATCTATCTTTGTTATCCTGCTTCTGGTGGCCTCGCTGGTCTGGATTCTGATCCTGACGATCAAGGGCAAGCTGGTCGGTCGCCGAGTGGTCTTCCTGTATGTCGGCATTGCGGTTTCACTGCCGCTGTTGATGTCGCTGTCGCAGAAGATCTCGGTCTCTCCGGAGGTTCAGGCGCTGTATGACTCGATAGCATCGCTGCCGCCGGGCTCGAAAATACTGATATCGTTCGACTACGATCCCCCGTCGGCGCCGGAGCTGCAGCCGATGGCGGAGTCGTTCATTCGCTACTGCTTCCAGAATGACCTGGATATTATCATCATGGGGCTATGGCCGCAGGGACCGCAGCAGGCGAACCTGGCCATTGACAAGGTCCTGGCGGAACCGGAGATGCAGGCGAAAAACCTCAAGTACGGGATTGATTATGTCAATCTCGGGTTTCAGACCGGCAACGAGTTCGTCATTCAGCGCATGGGGTCATCGTTTAAGTCGATGTTCGCCACCGACTTCCGCGGCACGCCTTACGACGATCTGCCGCTGGTTAAGAATGTAAAGAACTTCTCGAACATAGATTACAGCTTCAACCTATCGGCCGGGTTCCCGGGTTCGGTGGAATGGGTCCAGATTGCCGCCGACCGTTATGGCGTCAAGCTTGGAGTCGGTAATACGGCTGTTCAAGCGCCGCAGATGTACGCTTATCTGAACGCCGGCCAGTTGACCGGTTTGCTGGGCGGCATGAACGGTGCGGCCGAGTTCGAGGGGTTGACAGATTATGCGGGCAAAGGGACCAAATTCATGTTGTCGCAGTCATTCGCGCACATGGTGGTCATTGCTTTTGTGATTATTGGTAATGTCGCCTACTTCATGGGTGGACGTAAAAAAAACTTGAACGTTTAGGAAGGAGCGAGCATTGATGGAACATTTCGCATTATGGCTGGCTGCTTTTCTGACCCTGGGTATAATCTCATTTCTCTATAAAGACAACCCGTGGTACAAGCTGAGTGAAGCAATTTTTGTCGGCGTCTCGGCCGGCTACTGGGTAGTCATCCTGTTCTGGGATAATTTTTACGGCAAGTTCTGGCTTAACAAGGGCGACGACCCCACTTTGTGGGTGGGAGCGATTTTGGGCCTGTTGATGATTTTGCGACTGGCGCCCAAAATCGGCTGGATCTCGCGCTGGCCGCTGGCGTTTATCGTCGGCGCCACCGGCGGTCTGTGGCTGATGAACTACTTTTCGTCGAACATCATGGTTCAGGTGCAGGCCACTATTTTGCCGCTTTTTTCGACCGGCTTCGGCACCGGTTTTGACGCCAGCTTCGGCCAGATTATCGGCAACCTGGTTATCTTTGTCGGGACCTTTACCGGTCTGGTCTATTTCTTCTTCTCCAAAGAGCACACCGGGGCATTCGGCAAGACAGCACGCGTTGGCATCTTTTTTATTATGATCACCTTTGGCGCTTCGTTTGGTTACACGGTCATGAGCCGTATGTCACTGCTGATCGGGCGTATCGACTTCCTCCTGGGCGACTGGCTGGGGCTGATAAAGTAGTGAGACTAATACCAGGAAGACAATCGTACAAATATGGAGTGGCGCTCGCAGGAGCGCTGCTTTTCTTTGCGTTACCCGCATCTCCGACAGTTTCTGCCCGGGAAACTCCTGAGGCCGTCGTCGAAACAGCCGATACGACTGCTATCGCTGAGATAGCGCCGGTGACATCGTTGATCGCCTCCGATCACAAGTATGATGACGGCGACAAGATCGACCTGGCGTGGGTACCGTCGATTGACGACCTGCCCCGTGATGGATTGGTAACGGCCTACAAGATTTACCGGATTACAAACGATGGCGCCCCGGTGGAGATCGCCGAGCTGACGCCCGGCGCCAACTCGTTTCGCGACGAAGACCGCGAACTCGATTCTACATACAGCTATTATGTCGCCACTATGTCGGACGGACCCACGGTTGAGTCAAACCGGACGGCTCCGATGCAGACCGAGCGCGAGTGGCTGAATCTGGACCGCAAGTTCATGTTCTTGGTGGCGCTTATTTTGGGCGGCGCGATCATTTACTTCATCGAGACCGCTCGCCGGGGCAAGAAGCTTTTCGTGCGCCGCATCGCCGGTTTGGAGGCGGTCGACGAAGCTATCGGACGTGCGACCGAGATGGGTCGCCCGATCCTGTTTATTCCCGGCATTCATGATATGGATGATGTGCAGACGCTGGCGGCGATCACGATTTTAGGCCGCGTCGCCGGACAGGTGGCGGAGTATGAGACCAAGATCCGCATGCCTGTGGCGCGTTCGCTGGTGATGACGGCTGCGCGCGAGACGATCAAGGCAGCTTATCAGACAGCCGGACACCCGGATGCTTATAGCGATGAAATGGTAAACTACGTTACCGACGAGCAGTTCGGCTATGTGGCCGCGGTCGACGGTATCATGGTGCGCGAGAAACCGGCGACAGTCTTTCTGTTGGGAGCGTTCTTTGCCGAATCGCTGATTTTGGCCGAGACGGGCAACTCGATCGGCGCTATTCAGATCGCCGGCACGGCGCGTCCGGCCCAGCTTCCGTTCTTCATCGCGGCCTGCGACTTCACGCTCATCGGCGAAGAGCTTTTTGCGGCCTCGGCTTACCTGTCCGGTGAACCGAAGCAACTCGGATCGTTGAAGGGGCAGGATGTTGGCAAGATGATAGCCATGATCGTGATTTTAATCGGCGTGCTGGCGGTTACATTGGGCGACGGCTGGGGAATCCAGGTGATGGCTGACCTCGCCAACACGTTGAAGATGATTTTCTCCGGGAGCTGATTTAGAATATGAAAAGACAAGTACCACTGTTTATAACTTTCTTTGTCGGGACCCTGCTGATCCTGTCGGTCTTTATTCCCCCGATGGAGAACCTGGGGGAGAACTTCACCCTCTTCTTTGATATTATCGCCGTCTTTGCGTTCTTTCTTGGTGGCGGCAATCTGTTAAGGGTACACTTTAAAAAGCTGTCAAAAAAGAAGAGAGACTGGCAGTACTCGATTGTTACGATCTGCGGTTTCTTTTTTATGCTGGCGGCCGGGCTGTTCAAGATCGGCAACCCGGGCGATATCGCTTCCTCGGTGACGGCGGAGGGATCGCTTTTTCAGACAATCTATACCAATATGTTTGTGCCGCTCGGCTCTACGATGTACGCCCTGCTGGGCTTTTTTGTGGCGTCGGCTTCCTATCGCGCTTTCCGGGCGAAGAACCGTGAGGCGACAATTCTGCTGATCGCCGCGTTTATTATCCTACTCGGACGGACCCCGTTTGGAACGATGCTGACCGTCTGGATTCCGGACTCTATGTCAATCGCGCAGATTCCCAATCTGGCGATATGGATTATGAACTCGTTCAATCTTGCCGGCCAGAGAGCTATTCTTATCGGTATCGGGCTGGGCGTAGTGTCTATGTCGCTGAGATTGATATTGGGCGTGGAAAGAACTTATCTGGGGGATGACAGTGCATAATAGTCTGATATTGCCCCTGGTGACTTTTCACGACGTCGGCATGGTCGTATCGCTGCTGGCTATTGCGGCCGGATTGATCTGGCTGTTCATACGCTCGTTAAAGGGTATGGAAGTAGATCGTCGGATTATCTTCCTCTTTATTTTTGCCGCCGTTGCGGCGCCGCTGCTATTCCCGTTTACATTTTCAGAAAAAGCGACCCCGGTTGTGAAGGCTCTGTTTAACAAGGTTGAGTCGCTCCCGCCGGGATCGCACGTGCTGCTTTCATATGACTTTGACCCGGCGATGGCTCCCGAGGTTCAGCCGATGGCGAACGCCTTCACCCGCCATTGTCTGGAGAAAGGACACAAGGTTATTTACATGTGTCTTTTTGCCACCGGGCAGGGTCAGTTTGAGGAGACCATGCGGGATGTGATCGCTCCTGAATTTCCCGATAAGGTCGACGGTGTCGATTATGTCAATCTGGGCTATAAGGCGGGCAACGAGGGCGTGCTTAATGTCATCGTGACCGACTTCGAGAAGATGTTTCCTACCGACGTGAATACGGTTCCATATGACAGTATCGAAGTGTTCAAGGGCATCAAGTCCTGCAAGGACCTCGATCTGATCATCTCGATCGGCGGCGGGCGTCCGGGAATCAAGGAGTGGGTACTGTTCGTGGGCGACCAGGCCGATGTCCCGATCGCGACCGGTGTAGCGGCGGTTGTGGCGCCTCAGCTTTACCCGTACTATCCCAAGCAGTTGCTGGGGTTGCTTGGCGGTATTAAGGGCGCGGCGGAATACGAGTCGGAGCTTGTCAGGAACTATCCGCGCTTCAAGGACTCGCCCACACCCGGTCTCAAAATGATGGGTCCGCAGACGCTGGCACACATGGTTATTATGTCATTCATAGTTATAGGTAACATTATCTTTTTCACTCAGCGTCGAAGGGAGCGTAAATCATGAAGAAAGCTTCCTGGGTAATAATGGCGTTGGTGACGGTTGTCTTCGTAGTCTCCTGGATCGCCAAATCATCCTCCTACAACGGAGAGACCGACAACTACATCGCGCAGGGGTTTTTGGTAACCTTCGCGGCGTTTTTGACTCTTTCGATCATGTCCTTCTTGTATAAGGACAACCCATTCTACAAATTTGCCGAACACCTGTTTGTCGGTATTTCGGCCGCCTTCTGGATGTGCATGGGATTCTGGTCGACCATCGTCGGCAACCTGATCCCGCGCTTGTCCAGCAGTTTGTCGGAGTGGTTCAAGGTCCCATATATTGAGTCGGACTACAATATTGCATTCTATGTTCCGGTGGTGCTGGGCATCCTGCTGCTGATGCGGCTCTCGTCCAAGCGGGGCTGGCTTTCGCGCTGGCCGCTGGCCTTTATTGTCGGTACTACCGCCGGACTTAATTTCATAAGATATCTGCGCTCGGATTTCATCAAGCAGATATCGGCGACGCTGGTGCCGCTGGTAGTGGATTGGCAGGGGGTCGGTCATTTCTTTTCGACCTTCTCGCTGTCGGCCTCGGGCCAGTTTGTGGCGATTGTCACCAACTGGGTTGTCTTCCTGGGTGTCTTCTGCGGGTTGATCTACTTCTTCTTTTCGAAGGAGCACACCGGCGCGTTCGGTCGGGCCTCCCGGGTGGGCATCTGGGTTCTGATGATCACCTTCGGGGCGTCATTCGGTTACACCGTGATGGGTCGTATCTCGCTTCTGGTGGGGCGGATCACATTCCTCTTCAAAGATTGGCTGGAAATAATAGGTTAACATATCCCTGAACAGGTGGGGAAAAACAGATGAAGTACAAACTACTGATTGTGTCACTATTACTGCTTGGCGGTAGTGTCATGGTCTCGGCGCAGACGGAGGCGCCACCGCCCGATTCAACGGCGGCGGTGATCGATTCTTCGCTCTTCCCGGCACCAGTGTCGCTGCTCGAGGCATTTGACACCGACAACGACCATGGTCATGCCGTGACACTGGAATGGGAAACTTCGGCGGATGACGGAGTGGGTATGAACTCTGTCATTCGCTACGAAGTATATCGCTGGGTTCCTTCACTGCTCGATACGCTCGCTGCTCTCAACAGCAACATCAGCGAGATTCGAGGTCGGCTTCTGCGTGATGAGGATCTGCCGGACGATGAGTCGGTACTGGCAAGTCTGAGGGAACAGTTCGACATGGTTCTCGATGGGCTGGAGGCAGCCCACGCCGCCTATCCGGAAAACGGTGAGTGGCGAAAGATAGGTGCGTCGCCTTCAGGTGAAACGGGGTACTCAAACACCGGCAGCAAGGAGCGGGGTAACAGCGAGTTCCTGCCCGATTTCTGTGACCTGTATTATCGGGTCGATGCCGTTACAGCCGATACCGATATTCGCACGGCGTCCGTAATTGTCGGTCCTGTTCAGTCATCAGGGCAGTGGATTAACAGCGGCCGTTACCCGGTTCTCTGGGCAGTGTTGATTTTTGGATTTCTGACAATCTGGTTTGTCAGGCGAGCGCGTAAAGGCGCCGAGTTGTATGTCCGTCCGCTGGCTGGTATTGAGGCGGTCGATGATGCCATCGGTCGCGCCACTGAGATGGGTCGCCCGATCCTTTATGTCCTGGGTCTGGGCTCAGCGGCTGACGTTGCGACGATTGCCTCGTTCACGATTCTCGGCCGCGTGGCCAAGAGAGTGGCCGAATATCAGACTCAACTGCTGGTGCCGACCTACGATCCAATCGTTATGAGTGTCGCTCAGGAAGTGGTCAAATCGGCGTACTTCGACGCCGGACGGGCCGACGCCTACCAGGATGATATCGTCCACTTCGTAACGCAGTCACAGTTTGCCTACGTTGCCGCGGTTAACGGTATCATGCTTCGTGAACTGCCGGCGACCAATGTTTATATGGGTAAGTTCTTCGCGGAATCTCTGCTTCTGGCCGAGACCGGCGCGCTGGCCGGATCGATCCAGATCTCCGGCACCGACGAAATAGCGCAGATTCCGTTCTTTATTGTCGCCTGCGACTACACCCTGATCGGTGAAGAGTTGTATGCGGCGTCGGCTTACCTCGGACGCGAGCCGGTCCTTTTGGGATCGCTCAAGGCGCAGGACTACGCCAAAGCGGCGGTGATCGTTCTGGGCACTATCGGAATCATAGCGGCTAACCTCGACTGGACGGCTTTTACCAGCCTGTTCCGGGTAGCCAATTAGGAGGACTGGATAGATGAAACGACAACTACCGTTTGTTTTAGTATTCGTCTTCGGATTCTTCATGATCTTCCAGTACTTTGTACCTCACGAATCATCCGAGTGGATCTACGAGTTCCTCCTTGACTGGATACTAATTATCGGCATTTTCGCCCTTGCGCTGGGGATCTGGTCGCTTTTGCGCGTCTCGATGGATAAGATCGAGACCAAAAAGCCGAACTGGGTTTATTCCTACGTGACTATCGCCGGGCTTTTTGTAATGATTATCTTCGGCTTCACGGCGCCCACCGGCGATTCGTGGGGCTTCTATTTCCCGTTTGTGATATCGGTCCTGCTGACAATACTGCTGTTCATGCAGGGACTGGTATCAAAGGGCGGCAGCAGGAATATGTTCATGGGGCTGGCCGGGTTGTTTTTGGCGATCACGGTTTTGATCGCCGTCTTCGACGATTCATGGGGCATGTACTTCATGACGCAGCAGGGTCTGGAGAATACGATGTTTCGTATTTTCTTCGACTATGTCATGATGCCGATTTTGGCGACGATGTTCTCGCTTCTGGCCTTCTTTATTTCGTCCGCGGCTTACCGTGCTTTCC
>DAOWIC010000123.1 GCA_030641085.1 Calditrichota bacterium | reverse complement strand
CGACCAGTTGGGACCGAACAGCTCGCCGTAATGTCGGCCGACCAGTAATTCCGAGTCGGCCTGCATCGTTTCGGCAGCTACACGATTCACAGAGAGTATTCTGCCCTGTTGATCGACCGTTGCGACTCCAGACGACATCGACTCCAGCAGATATTGGTTGAATTGCTCCAGCGAATCCGCCTTGCGCCTGATGGCCGCGTTCAGCTTCAGCAACTGGCCTTCTTTATCGCGCAGTTCCTGTATCAGGTCGCGGTATTCCTCCACCACCGACTCGACATCGGAATTATCCTCGCCTACTTCCCTCCCCGCATCCTGCGCTTGACGACGGATCTGATTAAAAGGCGACAGGATGTGCCGGTATAGCATCAGGTATAGAGCAGCGATCATGATGATGAAGATGATACTCATAATCAGGATAAAGCGGCCGTTGCCGTCGAGGTAGGCCAGGTCGGGTGAGTTCTGCGAGAGAATAATCAGCCTGCGCCCCGACGGAAGGTCCGCCGGGTGGACCATGAAATACTCGGAATTTCTTCCGCGCGTGAGTGAATTGTAATCGGAGGTAAGGAGTTTGCGGGCGATCTCGGGTATTTGTCCGGCAGGAAGTTGTCCGGCGATCCGGGCGAACCATTTTGCCTTCACCTGCGGCGAGTCCTCACCGGGACCGGAGGGAATGATAATCAGGCCGCTCAATCCGAACTGGCTTTTCAGGTTGTCGATCTGCACCCGGGAGAGCTCGGACGAGCTTTCGCTGCGCAGATAGTAGCCTATCGAGGTGGCCGCCTCGGTCAATTCAGCCATCACTACGTCAGTCTTGCTGGTGCGCGCCTTGTAGACGACGTAGTTCGACGCCGCGTTCAGCAGAAGCAGGATGAAGATAATTATCAGCAGTCCGAGGCGTACTTCCGATTCGAATCTGTGTTTACCCTTAGTCATGGCCATAGTGTATTTGTCGGAACGTGGTGAAGAAAATTAAGATGCAGCGGGGCGGTTAACCGACATAGACAAAATGGCTCAAGTAGTAGTCGATAATCTGGTTGCCGTAGAGGATCGAAAGCAGGGCGGCCAGAGCCAGAAACGGTCCGAACGGGATCATCCGGTTTTCGCGCAATTTGGCCGAAAACATCATCATTATCAATGACACTACCAGGCCGATCCCGGCCGAGGCGATAAAGATCAGAACCACCTTCTGCCAGCCCAGAAACGCGCCCAGCATGGCGGTCATTTTGATATCGCCACCCCCCATCGACTCCTTCTTGAACAGCCAGTCACCCAGGATGGCCACCAGATAGAGGGAACCGCCTCCCACCAACAGGCCGATCAGGGAACTGACAATTCCGATACCGCCCGGCAACATCGACATAGCCAGACCAAGCAAAATACCCGGCAAGGTAATGACATCCGGGATGATCATAAAATCGAGATCAATGAAAAATATCGCCAGCAAGGCCGAGGAGATCGCCGCGAAAATGGCGAAATTCAGACCGAAACCGAATTGCCAGTAAAAATAGAGATAGAATAAACCATTGATCAGTTCAACCGTCGGGTAGCGAGCGGAGATACGGCTTCCACAAAACCCGCATTTGCCGCGCAAAAAGAGATAGCTGATCAGCGGGATATTGTGATACCAGCGCAACTGAAGGGAGCAACTGGGACAGACCGAGCGCCCGCGGCTCATATTGATTTTACGCGGCAGGCGATAGATGACGACGTTGAGAAATGACCCGACCGCCAGGCCGAACAGACCAACCCAGATTAGTATCAGTGTATTCATGATATTCATGTTATCGGCAGAAGGTGGATTATCTCAACTCGCCGAGCCGATCCATAACAAGGGCGCAGATAACCGGACCGGCGTTTTCAGCGCGCAGGATTCGCGTGCCCAGCGAAACGGAGATAGCGCCGCGGTCACGGGCGGTCTCCACCTCCGACGGTGAGAAGCCGGACTCCGGACCGACGATCAGGTTGACCCGGGAGGGGCTGTCCAGTGGCACGTTGTCCAGCGCCACCGAGTCCCTTGACGGATGAAATATCAATGTCGGGGTTTCGGAATCGATCTCGCCTACATAACGTTCAAAAGCAACCGGCCGAGTTATCTCCGGCCTGAAGGATCGACGACACTGCTTCACAGCCGCCAGGGCGACCTTTTCGTAACGGGTCAGTTTGGTGCGGGCGCGACGGGGATCATCGATTTTTACTTTTGATTTTTCGGTGATAAGCGGCACAAACCGGCTGACACCAAGTTCGGTCCCCTTCTGGACAATAGAATCGAATTTGTAGCCGGTAGATAGACCGCAGGCCAGAGTCAGGCGCACATTCGGCTCGCCGAAGTTTCTTACCTGCGAATGCAGCGCGATCTCGACTTTCTTGCGACCGCTGGTCGCGGCAATCTCGCCTCGCCAGGCATTACCCAGACCGTCGATAACTACAATCAGCTCTCCGCGTGCAAGCCGCATGACGCTGATCGCGTGATGTCCCTCAGTATCGGGCAGAATAACCCGATCATCGGTAACCGAATCCGGCTCGATATAGAAAATCGGGGCGTCCATCATCAGGTCCTGAAAATCCTGACTGTCCGCCACTCGTTGTCCTCAACGATGGCATAGTCATTCAATCGCAATTGGTCCATCAAAGCGAGAACATCATCGAGGTCCCTATCAAGCAGGCCGGACAGGACCAGTGTTCCACCGGCGGCAACCAGTTTTTTCAGCCGCGGCAGCATTTCCATGATGGCGGTCTTGATGATGTTGACGCAAACATAGTCATACGGCTGATCGTTGTCACATTGCTCAAGCGAACCGTGCCGGACCGCGTTCTCGGTGGATACGTTGTTGATTTCGAAGTTTTCCCGGCTGTTTTCGACGGCGACGATATCATAATCGATCGCCTTGATATAGACGGCGCCCATCTTATCGGCCAGGATCGACAGCACCCCGGAACCACACCCCATATCCAGAAAACGAACGCCCGGCTTCAGTGTCTGACGGATCACCTGCAGGCAGCTTCGCGTCGTCTCGTGGGTGCCGGTGCCGAAAGCCATCTTCGGCTCGATGATTATGTCATACCGGGTGCCATCCGGAGGATCCTGCCACGGTGGCCGGACAGTTACATCGCCGGCGATTACAACCGCCTTCATCTGGCGCTTGTACTCTTCCTCCCACTCGACATTTTCGACCGTGCGCCGGCGAATATCCGATCCCGTAGTGATACCGATACCCGTCAGGAATGATTTGAGTCGTTTCTGGAAATCACGGTCGTCATCAGCAGCGACATAGAACTTGATGCCGGTGACAGGTGAGTCTTCTTCATCCTCGAGCACCAGCCCGGTGCATATATTCTCGATGATAAAATTGCAGACCGCGTCGGACTGTTCGCGCGGCACCTCGACCGAGGCTTCAATATAGAATTCGGGTTTACTGCCCAAAGCGGTTACACTCCCAGAGTCTCCCGGAGCTTGTCAAAAAACGACTTGCTGTTGGTCGGCGGTGCAAACGACTCGGCCCGGTCGAGTTTCTCCAGCATCGCCTTCTCCTCCGGCCCGAGCCTGGTCGGCACCCAGACGACTATTCTTACCAATTGATCGCCCCGTCCGTTGCGATGCAGGTGCGGGATGCCTTTGCCGCGCATTCTCAGCACTTTGCCCGGCTGCGTTCCCACCGGTATTTTGATTTGCTCCTCGCCCGTCAGTGTGGGCACATCAATCGTCCCGCCCAGCGCGGCGGTAGTAAACGATACCGGCAATTCACAGACGACATTATCGCCGTGACGGGTGAAATGTTCATGCTCGACTTCCTCAAAGACCGCCACCAGATCGCCGGTCTCTCCCCCGTTTGGAGCGACATTGCCCATATTTTCGACAGTCATGTAATTACCGCTTGATACCCCCGAGGGGATATTGAGATTGACCGTACTGGTTCCGCGAATACGGCCCTCGCCGCGACAGGTGCGGCAGGCATCGGCGATAATCTCACCGGCGCCGCGACACATGTTGCACGTGGTCACCTGTTGCACGGTCCCCAGGAAGGTACGGCTGATAGTACGAACCTGTCCGGCGCCACGACATTGCGGGCAGGTCTTTTTCGATGACCCAGCCGCTACCCCGGAGCCGCCGCAGGTATCGCAGCCGACGAGACGTTTGACCTTGACTTTCTTCTCGATGCCGGAGGCGACTTCCTCAAGCGTTACACTAATTCGTACTCGAAGGTCTTCGCCTCGATTTCTCCGCCGCTGGCCGCCACCGCCCATACCGCCGAAGAAATCATCAAACATCGATCCGCCGCCGCCGAAATCACGCATGAAAGCGCGCAGGGCATCGGAGAGGTCGAATCCCTCGAATCCGCCCATACCACCAAAGCCGCCGGCGCCGGCACCCTGGCCCATCCCGGCGTGGCCGAATTGATCGTAGGTCTGTCGTTTCTGCGCGTCCTTGAGGACTTCGTACGCCTCGGTCGCCTCCTTGAAACTATCCTCGGCCGACTTATCGCCCGGGTTTCGATCCGGATGGTACTTCAGCGCCAGTTTTCGATAGGCCGACTTGATATCACTCTCGCCGGCGCTCCGGTCGACGCCGAGGATCTCGTAGTAGTCACGTTTTACCATCTTGCT
>DAOWIC010000292.1 GCA_030641085.1 Calditrichota bacterium | reverse complement strand
TCCCACGCCCGCTCGACATCCGCCATGTTCAGTTGCGTTTGCCCGAGACAAAGCCTCAATGAAAAAACGCCGTTTAGCCGGGTATGGGTCAGATAGAGCTTGCCCGAATCGTTGATACGCTCCATTAGCTGTTGGTTCAACGACGCCAGTTTTGTTTCGTCCGATACCCCCGACGGCGCGTACCGGAAACAGATCAGGTTGACTGGGATCGGGGCGAGCAATTCGAAATCATCGGTCCGCTCAATCTCTCCTGCCAGTTCCTGCGCAAGGGCGATGTGCCGTCGAATCATCTCTTTCAGCCCCTCAACACCATAAGAACGGATCACAAACCAGAGCTTGAGCGCCCTGAATCGCCGGCCCAATTGAATCCCCCAGTCGCGGTAATTGTTCACCCGATCCCCTTCGGCGGTCTTGAGGTATTCGGGCAAGATTTCAAAAGTACGCACCAGCGAGGCGACATCTTTGACAAAGTAGGCCGAGCAATCGAAGTTGGTGAACATCCATTTATGCGGGTTAAAAACAAAGCTGTCCGCCGATTCCACTCCGTCGCTCATCCACCGCATCTCCGGCAGCAATAGCGCCGTGCCGGAATAGGCGGCATCGACGTGATACCAGATATCATACTTCCGGCAGATTTCGCCGATCCGACGGATCGGATCCACCGCTGTGGAACTGGTCGTACCCAGTGCCACTACCACACACAGGGGCGTGAAGCCGTTTTCAAGGTCTTTCCTAATAGCCGTTTCGAGCGCCTCCGGTATCATGGCGAACCGGTCATCAACCTCGATTTTCCTCAGGCTTTCCTGACCGAGACCGACGATCTTGACATCCTTTTCTATCGAAGAATGCGTTTCCGCCGAGCAGTAAACGGTGTATCGTGGCGACGATTGCAGGCCGACCCGGTTGATCTCAAAACCTGACTTCACCTCGCGCGCGGTCAGGATCGAGCACAGGGTTGCGGTTGAGGCAGTGTCCTGAATCACGCCGGTGAATGTATCGGGCAGATCGAGCATTTGCCGCAGCCATTCCATCACACGCTGCTCGAGTTCGGTCGCGGCGGGTGAGGTCTGCCAGCTCATGCACTGCGCCCCGAGGGTGGACGTGAGCATCTCGGCCAGCAACGACGGCGGGCTGCTGTTGGCCGGAAAATAAGCATGGAACGAAGGGTGCTGCCAGTGGGTCATACCCGGCATGATGATCCGGTTGAAGTCATCGAATATGGTTTCGAACGCCTCTCCCTCTTTCGGAGGATCGACCGGCAGCCAGCCAATGATATCGCCCGGTTCGACCGGTGACTTGACCGGCAGGTCGCGCACGTTCTCAAGATAGTCAGCCATCCAGTCGACCAGTTTGTGGGCATGCGAACGGAATTGTGGTATATCCATGAGAGTTCCCCGAAAATTCAAATGATAGGAATTTGATGATAAATTAGAAGATTATCCAAACGGATACAACCGATTTTTGCAGCGGCACCGGTTCAGACCTTGATCGTCAACCAGCGCCCCTGCCGATAATACTGGTAGAAGATACTCGAAGTCAACACCAGCGCGATGACAATAACCCACCAGATAATGTCCTGGTCGAAGCCGAAATACTTGGTAAGGATGAATATCGGGATCACCTCGAACAGCCAGGCATGGATAATATTGAACACCATCGGCGGCGTGTTCAAACCGACGCCGACGTGAATCTCCTCGAGCATGATGAAGAGGCCTATAAACGGAAATCCTATCGCCAGTACCTGCAGCATGGTCACCCCGTAGCCGATTGTTTCCGGGCTTTCAAAAAAGAGCCCCATGATCCGTTCGGCAAAAATGAATGTGATCAACCCCATCGCGATCATGATGCCGACCGCGAGCAGCACCGCCTGGTCGGCGGTCTTCTTCGCCCGTTCGATCTTATTGCCGCCGATATTGTGGCCGATCAGTGACGACAGCCCCAGGCCGATTCCAACGAGAATCATCATTCCAAGATGGGTCACCTGATTTCCGACGCCATAGGCCGCGACCACGCTCGTGCCGAAGGCGGCGATCAGCGGTGTCAGGATCAGGCGCGAGCCGCTGAAACAGATCGACCCGAACCAGGCCGGAAGACCGATCATCAGGATCTTTTTCATCGATTCTATCGACATCGGCACCTTGCCGCTCAGGTGCAGCTTGATATTGGTGAAGCCACCGTACAGCAGGAACAGTCCGACCGTAAAAGTAATCGTGTAGCTGACTACCGAGGCAATTGCCGCGCCGCGAATACCCATCGCCGGCAGACCGAACCAGCCGAAAATCAGTATCGGGTCTAAGATCAAGTTAAGGACGTTGGAGCTGATCATCAGGATCATCGCCATCTGCGGATTGGCGACTCCTCTCATGGCAGTATAGACCGAGTAGGTGGCGTACATTATAGCCATGCCGATAAACATGACTTGGCCGTAGGCGATCCCCTCGGTAAGCGCCAACCCCTCGGCCCCCATCAGGACCAGCATCTTGTCCACGTACAAATAGCCGACCACACCGAATATGGCGCCGAAAAACAGCTTGAGAAAGAGCGTCTCCTTGATAGCCTTTTCGGTCTGATCCCATTCCTGCTCACCATACCGCCGCGAGATGATCGCCACCGATCCCGGTCCGACCAGTTGATTGAATGAGAAGAATACCCACAGGATGGTGGCAAAGAACGTTATGGCCGCCACCGCAGCCTCCTCCTCCGGAAGCCGCGACACCCAGTAGGTATCCACGAGAGCGTAGATATTCTGGCTGAGGAAGCCGAGCATGGACGGAATGCCCATCTTGAGGATGGAGCCGATGATCGATCCTTCGGTGTAGTCTGTGCGTTTCTTGTTATTCTCTTCCATACATCCTCGAGTTTAAGAGACGGAAGATAAGCTGAATTGTTGCATAGCGAAAGGTAAAAGGGATTAGTCGGATGATTATGTAACGCCGGAGTCAGACAAAAAAATGGTGGTGGGGGGAGGATTCGAACCTCCGAAGGCTACGCCGGCAGATTTACAGTCTGCTCCCTTTAGCCACTCGGGAACCCCACCACGCGCGAGATAAGTTTCTGCTCCTCTCGCGAGGGCTTGGCAATTATATGTAAAGATTATCGAAAAATCAAACCAAATATTCAGTCCCGCCAAAAAAACAGTCACCCCGCTGACTCAGCTATCGGCGTTGATCCCAACGCTGACAAGTTGCTCCTTGTAGCGGCAAGTCGGCATACCGTCCACCAGGCACTGAAGTTGACCGCGATCGATAAAACCCTGCCGTAAAGCGGTTATTTCGATCGAGCCGAGCAGAACACCATCATCAGCGAACGAAGCGACATACCGGGCCGCCCGCAACATGCTCTCGGGAGTACCGACATCAAACCATACCTGACGATCATCAAAGCGGACCAGCCGCAATTCGCCTTCATCGAGCCAGACCCGGTTAAGATCCGAAATCTCCAGTTCGCCCCTGGCCGACGGCTTCAGCGAGCGCGTCATCTGAACCACTCGCGGGTCGTAGAAATATAGCCCGGTAACGGCAAAGTCGGATTTTGGATGGTCCGGCTTTTCTTCAATCGAGATCGGCTTGCCGGCTGAATCGACCTCGACCACGCCGTATCGAGAGGGATTGCTGACCCGGTGTCCGAAAATCATGCCGCCGCAATCGAAGCCGGCAAGACCGGCCTCAATCTGGTCCAGCCCGCCAAAAATGTTGTCTCCTAATATCAGGGAAACGTTTTCGCCGCCGATAAAGTCGGCGCCGATTTCAAATGCCTGCGGAATACCATGCGGCTCAGCCTGGGCGGCGTAGCATAGGTTGATGCCTATACGGGATCCGTCGCCCAACAACGTCGCCAACTGCGGCAAGTCTGACGGAGTGGATATTATCAGGATGTCGCGCATATCGAGCGACATCAACGTCGACAGCGGATAGTAGATCATCGGTTTGTCGTACACTGGCAGAAGCTGCTTAGTTATGCCTGCTGTCAGGGGATAAAGCCGGGTTCCGCTGCCTCCGGCAAGAATAATCCCTTTGCGGATTTTACTTTTCATTTATCGCCTCCCGCATATCCCTTCAGGGTCAGATATTCGCTAAGCGCCTCCCGCCACGGTTTCATCGGGTAATACTGCCGCAATCGGGAGTTGTCCATGGAACAGTACTGCGGGCGCGGCGCCCGGGTGTGAAATTCGGTGTAGGTTATCGGTGACAGGTCCGCCCTCAGATCAGACTGCTCGAATATCGCTCGGGCAAACTCGTACCAGGCGCACTGACCGGTGTTGCACGCATGGTATATGCCGTAGTCGGTGACATCGTTCTGTATGAAAAACCTGATCGCCCGGGCGACATCACGCGCGTGGGTCGGCGACATGATTTGATCGTCGATAACCCGCAGCGCCTCGCCCCGCCGGGCGGCATGAACCATCTTCTCGACAAAATTGATATTCGGATCATCGGACTCCTTCGACCCGAACATCGACGAAACCCGGAAGACAAAGCCCTTGTGGGCGAAGGCTCGGATATGGCTCTCCCCCAGCAGTTTCGACTCGCCGTATACATTGATTGGTAATGGCGTATCGTTTTCGGTGTACGGCTCTTTGCGCGTGCCGTCGAAGACGTAGTCGGTGCTGATATGAAAGAAGGTCAGGTCGTTCAGGGTGCAGAATTTCGCCAGCGCCATCACCAGCGTGCCGTTGATATTGATGCTCTGCGCCCGATTCTCCTCGCACTGGTCCACTTTATGATAAGCGATGCAGTTGATAAGGTAGTCGTGGT
>DAOWIC010000251.1 GCA_030641085.1 Calditrichota bacterium | reverse complement strand
TTCATTTTTTTCATTTGTGAAATAAATAACCAAATTTATTTGACACTATGGTCTATTTTGAGTATGTTCCTTTTCAGATGTAAATATCACTATTTATAGGTCTTTAGTTCTATATTAAGATAAGAGGCTGTTTCTACTCTTACTGAAAGAAGGGCGTTATGCAGTTTACCAAAGCTGAAGAATACGGCATTTTAGGGGTCTTGTACTTGGCAGAAAAAGAACAACGGGTGATTACCCCCCTGTCGGAAATCTCGGAAGCGAAAGTGATACCCGAGAAGTTTCTGGCCAAGATTTTTCAGTCTTTGTCGCGGTCCGGGATCGTGCGCTCGCATCGAGGCGTTCGGGGTGGGTTTACCCTGGCTAAGGCACCGGAAGAAATCACGATCAAAGAGGTTTTAGAGGCTATTCAGGGGCCATATCACCTTCTGAAATGCGTCAAACAATCCGAGCTTTGTGACCCGGATAAGTTTTGCGCGCTACGAGAACTGCTGATCATCGCGGAAAGGAGGCTTGTCGCCGTATTTGAGGGGCATTCGCTTGCTGATCTCGTTAAATGGCAACAAGCTGGCGCGGTTCTATCATAGGCGTATTTTGAACTGTGAACTGTCGATTACGGTTTACAGCCGCCAATAATTAGCGTATCTTCCGGCTCTAAATGAGGAAAGGAAACTGCGCAGCTAACAGGAAGTCAAATGCCGGTTAAATCAGATCGCTGGATCGCGGAAATGGCGAAAAAGCACCAGATGATTGAGCCGTTTTCCGAGACCCAGGTACGACGAGGAATAAGCTTCGGTCTGTCGTCATATGGCTATGATATAAGCCTGGCGGATGAGTTTAAGGTTCTTAATGTGGACCGGATCGAAGAAATTGATCCCAAGAATCATAACGAGCATACATTCACCGACGTCAAAGCTGACTCGATTCTTATACCTGCCAATTCATTCATTCTGGCCCGAACCCGCGAGTATTTCAGGATTCCCCGCAATATCATAACAATCTGTGTCGGAAAATCAACTTACGCGCGTTCCGGCGTCGTGGTCAACGTAACCCCGTTCGAACCGGAATGGGAGGGTTTTGCGACTATCTCGTTGTCCAACACTGCCCCGGTACCTGCGCGAGTCTATGCCAACGAAGGAATCGCGCAACTGATATTCCTGGAAGCTGACGAGGAGTGCCGTCAGTCTTACCGGGACAAAAAGGGCAAATACCAGGCACAGAAGAAAATCACGGTATCGAAATCGGACTAGCTGATCGATAAATTTCAACGCGCACTTTTGAGGAATTCAGGAGTTGATAATGTCAGAACAAACAGTATCACAAAAAAAACCAAGTAACGATAAAGCCGGCCGAAAGGCGCGCCGGATGGTTACTATAGACGGCAATACCGCGGCGGCCTACGTAGCACACGCGACCAACGAGGTAATTGCGATCTACCCTATTACGCCCTCATCGAATATGGGTGAAATGGCCGATGAAAAGTCTGCGGCCGGCGAAACCAATGTCTGGGGTTCGATTCCCTCGGTCGTTGAGATGCAGTCGGAAGCCGGTGCTTCCGGCGCGGTTCACGGAGCCCTGACAGCCGGCGCCCTGACCACTACCTTTACCGCCTCGCAGGGTCTTCTGTTGATGATCCCGAATATGTTCAAAATCGCCGGTGAGTTGACGCCGACGGTTTTCCATGTCACCGCTCGCGCGGTGGCCACTCACGCTCTTTCCATTTTCGGCGACCATTCCGATGTCATGGCTTGCCGCTCGACCGGTTTCGGGCTGATTGCCTCCGGCTCGGTCCAGGAAGTAATGGACCTGGCTCTTATTTCACAGGCGGCCGCGCTTCACAGCCGTATCCCCTGTGTCCACTTCTTCGACGGTTTCCGCACCTCGCACGAGATCCAGAAGGTCGAAGAGATCACCTTTGATGACATGCGCGCCATGCTGCCATCGGAGATTGTCGCTCGTCAGCGCGAAATGGCCCTCTCCCCCGATCGGCCGACCATTAAGGGCACTTCGCAGAATCCGGATGTTTTCTTCCAGTCGCGCGAGACGGTCAACAGATTCTATGATGCCGCGCCGGAGATTTTCCAGCAGAAGATGGACAAGTTTGCCGCCTTGGTGGGACGTGAGTATCACCTGTTTGATTACATCGGTCATCCGGAAGCCGAGCGCGTTGCGATCATCATGGGCACCGGCGCCGAAGTGGTTCACGAGACGGTCGACGAGCTGGTTGCCCGCGGCGAAAAAGTCGGCCTGATCAAGGTCCGCCTCTACCGTCCGTTCGCGACCCGCACCTTTATCGAGTCCCTGCCGAAGACGGTCAAGAAAATTGCCGTGCTCGATCGTACCAAAGAACCGGGCTCGGTGGGCGAGCCGCTGTATACCGATATTCAGTCAGCTATCAACGAAGCTTTTGACAATGGCTACGCGGTCTTCAACGAAAGGCCGATCGTGGTTGGCGGACGGTACGGACTCGGTTCCAGCGAGTTCAGCCCGCCGATGGCCAAAGCGGTCTTTGACAATCTCAACAACGATGAACCCAAGAACCATTTCACGGTCGGTATTGTCGACGATGTCACCATGACTTCGATCGAACCGGACAAGAGCTTTGATTTGGAAGGCGAAAACTTCCGCGGCCTCTTTTACGGCCTGGGTGCGGACGGCACTGTGGGCGCCAACAAGAACTCGATCAAAATCATCGGCGAAAACACGGACAACTACGCCCAGGGTTATTTCGTTTATGACTCCAAGAAGGCCGGGGCGATCACGGTTTCCCACGTTCGGTTCGGAAAGGACCTGATCCGCAAACCGTACTTGATCTCATCCAGTCAGTTCGTGGCCTGTCATAACTTCTCCTTTCTCGAGAAATACGACATGCTCAGCAAACTGTGCGAGGGCGGCACGTTCCTGCTCAACTCAGCCTTTGGGCCGGACAAGATCTGGAACAGTATTCCCAAGGAGGTCCAGCAGCAGATCATTGACAAGAAAGCGGAATTCTACGTTATCGATGCTATCGCTGTCGCAAAAAAACTCGGCCTCGGAGCGCGCATCAACATGATCATGCAGACTGCCTTCTTCCTTATTTCGGACATTCTGCCCAAAGATGAGGCGATAGCGGCTATCAAGAATGCTATCGTGAAAACCTACGGCGCCAAGGGCGAAAAGGTCGTCAACATGAACTTTGCCGCTGTTGACGGCGCGATGGAAGCGCTCAGGAAGGTCGACTACCCGAATGAAGTCACTTCGACACTTGTGATGCCGCCGATCGTGCCCAAACATGCACCTGAATTCGTGCAAAACGTCACGGCGGAGATCATCGCCGGTCGCGGCGAAGCACTGCCGGTCTCGGCCTTCCCGGTAGACGGCACCTTCCCAACCGCCACGACCCAGTACGAAAAGCGCAATATCGCTGTTGATATTCCAGTCTGGGAGCCGGAAACCTGTATCCAGTGCAATATCTGCTCCATCGTCTGCCCGCACGCGGCAATCCGCCCGAAGGTATTCACCGCGGAGTATGTGGACAAGGCACCGGCCGAGTTCAAGTATATTGAAGCAACTACCAAGCAGTTCAAGGGCATGTATTACGCGCTGCAGGTAGCTCCGGAGGATTGCACCGGATGCGAAATCTGCGTGAACGCCTGCCCGGCCTTCCAGAAGGACGCCGACGGCAACAAGACCGACCGCAAGGCGATCAACATGGCGCTCCAGACTCCGATCCGCGAGCAGGAAGCGAAGAACTGGGAGTTCTTCATCAATGAACTTCCCGAACCGGATACCAGCCTCTTCAATGTAGAGACCACCAAAGGCTCGCAGTTTGTCAAACCGCTCTTTGAGTTCTCCGGCGCCTGTGCCGGCTGCGGCGAGACGCCTTATGTCAAGCTGATGACCCAGCTATTCGGCGATCGCGCTATCTGCGGCAACGCTACCGGCTGCAGCTCGATCTATGGCGGGAACCTGCCGACAACACCGTACTGCCGGCGCGAGGACGGACGGGGACCGGCCTGGTCTAACTCATTGTTTGAGGATGCCGCCGAGTTCTCGATGGGCATGCGCCTGACGGCCGACCGGCTCAAGGTCTACGCTCTGGAACTGGTCCAGCAACTCGTACCGGAGATGTACAACGATCTGGCCAACGCCGACCAGAAATCGCTTGAAGGCATCGCGGAGCAGCGCAAACGGGTGGTTATCCTGAACGACAAGCTGAACCAGATAGGCAGCGGCGAGCAGGTGGTGGCCCTGAAGAATGTCGCCGACTTCCTCGTGAACAAGTCTGTCTGGGGGATCGGTGGTGACGGCTGGGCGTACGACATCGGCTTTGGCGGACTGGATCATGTCCTGGCCTCCGGCAAAAACGTCAACCTAATGGTACTCGACACCGAGGTTTACTCTAATACCGGCGGTCAGATGTCCAAGGCGACACCGCGCGGCGCAACCGCCAAGTTTGCCGCCGCCGGCAAGCCGCTGGCCAAAAAAGACCTCGGCTTGATCATGATGTCTTATGGCAGTGCCTATATCGCCCAGGTGGCGATGGGTGGCAGCCACAATCAGACGGTCAAAGCGTTTGTGGAAGCTGAGCGATATGACGGCCCCTCGCTGATAATCTGCTACAGCCACTGCATCGCCCACGGAATAAATATGGCGATGGGGATGACAGCCGAAGCAAAAGCGGTCAAATGCGGACACTGGCTGCTTTATCGCTACAACCCGGACCTGATT